>NZ_JBFBGW010000021.1:0-89154 GCF_040684895.1 Paenarthrobacter sp. NPDC089322 | reverse complement strand
CCCCCACCGGAAATCACGGCAAAAGCAGCTGCAAATCTGAAACCAGCTGAAAACCAGACCACCACACACGGGGGTGCGCAACGGCCCGGCAAAAATTCAACCAATCAAAAAACAATCGGTATCAACAAACTTGGCACACTATTGAGTTCTCAAACAACAGGTCACAACCAGCACCACCCACACCCAAAACCAGGTCCAGGATCGCTCCGAAGCAACTTTTCAAACTTACCCGCTGGCGTCCTCCGGGTCAAATCGGCAAGCTTGACTTGATTTTTCCTTGCGGTGTCTTGTCAGCTTGGCGATCTCCGCTTGGGGACCAGCGCGGGTACTAACTCTACCACCACATCCGCGTGCTGGCAAAACCCCGGCGGAAGTCCTTCCTGCAACCCGCCGAAAACCCCGGAATGACAAGGAAGAGGGCCCGGAGCCACTGGCTCCGGGCCCTCCCGGGACTGCAAAACCTTCGCGGGATTAGCCCAGGATCCTCACGAACCGCAAAGCTCTCAGTCGGCCAATGTGAACCAGGAAGCCCCAAGTGGCGGAAGTGTTACGGTCAGTGCCGCGGGCTGGCCGTCCGTGCCCGGTGACGTGGCCTTCAGCGTTCCCTCGTTGACCACGCCCGACCCGCCGTAGGTTTCAGAATCGGTGTTGAGGACTTCAGTCCACTCCCCCGCAGCCGGTACACCCAGGATGTAGCCCTCGTGCGGTCCGCCGGAGAAGTTGACTGCACACACCAAGGGCTTGCCGTCATTGTCATAACGGATGAACGTCAGCACGTTCTTGTCGGCGTCCCCACCATTGATCCACTGGAATCCGCCGGGCTCGTTGTCCCGAACGTGCAATGCGGGTGTTGAGGAGTACAGGCCGTTGAGGTCCCGGACCAGGAGCTGGAGTCCCCGGTGCGAAGGGATGTCCGCAAGGAACCAATCGAGCCCGTGCTGCTCCGACCATTCCGCCTCCTGGCCGAACTCCGTGCCCATGAAAATGAGCTGCTTGCCCGGGTGCGCCCACTGGTACGCGAAGAAGGCACGGAGGTTGGCCAATTGCTGCCAGCGGTCGCCAGGCATCTTTCGGAGCATGGAGCCTTTTCCGTGAACCACTTCGTCATGGCTGATGGGAAGCAGGAAGTTCTCGGAGAAGGCATAGACCATGGAGAACGTGATGGTGCCGTGGTGCCACTTGCGATTGACGGGGTTCTCGGAAATGTACTTCAGGGAGTCATGCATCCAGCCCATGTTCCATTTGAGCCCAAAGCCCAGTCCGCCATGGTTGGTAGGTGCGGTAACGCCCGGAAACGCGGTTGACTCTTCGGCGATGGTGACGGCCCCGGGGTGCGTCTTGTAGACCGTCGCGTTGACCTCCTGCATGAAGGAAATCGCCTCGAGGTTCTCGCGGCCGCCAAACTTGTTGGGCCTCCACTGGCCTTCTTCACGGGAGTAGTCGAGGTAGATCATGGAGGCAACGGCATCCACGCGGAGCCCATCGATGTGGAATTCCTCGAGCCAGTAGAGCGCGTTGGCCACCAGGAAGTTCCGGACCTCGGTGCGCCCGAAGTCGAAGATCAGTGTGCCCCAGTCGGGGTGCTCGCCCAGGTTCGGATCAGAGTGCTCGTAGAGCGCTTCGCCGTCGAAACGTGCCAGCGCCCACGAGTCCTTGGGGAAGTGGGCAGGCACCCAGTCGAGGAGAACGCCGATGCCTGCCTGGTGCAGGGAATCCACCAGGAAACGGAATTCATCGGGATGCCCGAACCGCGACGTGGGCGCAAAATATGACGTGACCTGATAGCCCCACGAGCCACCGAAAGGGTGCTCCGCTACAGGCATGAATTCCACGTGCGTGAACCCCAGCCATTTGACGTACTCCACCAGTTCCTTGGCCAACTCCTTGTAGCCGAGGCCAAGGCGCCACGAGCCCAGGTGGACTTCGTACACGCTCATCGGGGAATTGTGGGGATCACGCTGGGCCCGGGCGGCCATCCATTCCGCATCCTTGAAGCGGTAGCTGGAGTCGACCACGCGTGAGGCGGTGAGCGGTGGAACTTCCGTGCCGAAGGCCAGGGGGTCGGCTTTCTCAACCCAGTAGCCGGCGCGGGTCAGGATCTCGAACTTGTAGCACGCCCCTGCTACAACCCCTGGAATGAAGACTTCCCAGACACCCGATGAGCCCAGCGACCTCAAGGCGTGCTCGCGGCCATCCCAACCGTTGAAGTCGCCCTTGACCCGCACGGCCTGCGCGTTCGGTGCCCACACCGCGAACGAGACCCCGTCGACGTCACTCATCGACGAACGGTAGTGCTGGACATGCGCGCCAAGAACGTCCCAAAGACGCTCGTGCCTGCCCTCGCCGATCAGGTGCAGGTCCACCTCACCCACGGTAGGCAGGTAGTGGTACGGGTCATCCACGGTGACGGGATCGGCGTCGTACGTGACTTCCAAACGGTAGTCCGGCACATGGCCGGCCTGCAGCGGTTCCAGGACGGCCGCCCAAACTCCGTGGGCCTCGTGCGCCATCTCGGTGCGGCCTGCCTCCGTTACTACGGTGACGGTTTTGGCCAAGTGCTTCACGGTCCGTACGGTGACGTGGCCGTGGTCGTCCAAGTGCGCACCCAGCACGGAGTGCGGAGCGTGATGGGCTCCGGCTGCCACGCGGGCCAAGGTCTCGGAGTCCACGTGCAGGGGAACTCGGGGCCGATCGGTGCGTGCAGAGCCAGTCATTTCATTACCTTCCGCTGTAGCCGCTGCGTGTTTGCCGCGGCTCGTGTTGTCGAGGATTCGTCGCGATGCGTTGACCGGGATGGACAGCCAGTCCGGTCGGTTGCGCAGCTCGTAAACCACCTCGTATAAGGCCTTATCCAGCCACAATGCCACAAAGAGGGGCGAGTGGCGGTCGATGGTTCCCGGCGTAACTTCGCTGTACCCCTCCAAGAACGCGGCAGCGCAGTCATCCACCCATGAGGCGGGGACTTCAGCCTGGGCGTTTTCGCGGATTGCCGCCCCTGCGGCGTAGTCGAATGAGCGCAGCATGCCCACAACGTCCCGCAGCGGAAGGTCGGGGGTATTGCGTTCATCGATCGTCCTGAGCGGCTCACCTTCGAAGTCCAGGATTGCCCAGCGGCCCGGATTCCCTTCCTGGCCGGGAACCTTGAGGATCTGGCCGAGGTGGAGGTCGCCGTGGACGCGCTGCAACCGGCCCACATCCTTGGCGTCCAAAGCGGCCACCAGCTCTTCCAGGCTCTCGTCATAAGGCCCGACGGCGGAAGCAGCTTCCGCCCATGACTGGCGGACACGCCGGGCTACAGTCGTGATGATGTCGGAGCCCTGATCCTTGCCGGTGGTTACATCAACAGTGCCGAAGGTGTCCGCCAATCGCGCATGGACCGTTGCCGTAGCAGCGCCGAGAGTGCGCGCTTCAGCAGTGAAGTCCGTACCCGTTGCGGCGGCATCAACGGCGAGCCGCCACGCATCAAGTCCTCCCATCAGGAACTCGTGGGCGACGGTGAGCTCCCCGGTGGATTTGCCACCGGAAGCGGGGGCGTCCCAAGACCCTGAGATCCAACCAAGAGTTGCCGGGACTTCGCTCGTTCCTGCGGCCGTGAGGGCGGCACCGAGTTCAACCTCCGGGTTCCTGCCGGCCGCCAGCACGCGGAAAATCTTCACGATCGCCGCTGAATCGCCGTCGTCAACGATGACTGAGGTGTTGGACTGCTCGCCGGACAACACCCGCACTGACTTGGGGCCCTGAGGGAGGGCTACCCTTCCCCGGGTGAGATGCCCTTGGGCCAGGCCGTCGGCCAGGACGGATTCCCGCCGCATGAGATCAAACCACGCCGTGACGAAGTCGGTGTCGAACACGCCGTCGTACACCAGGCGCAGGCCCTGTCCGGGATCAGTGAACTCGCCGAGGAGCGCCGTGGGGACGTCCGCAAGCGGCTGGCTCCGGAAGCTCAACGGAACCTGCACCACATCGGTGCGGGGGCCGCCGTCGGCCGTCCTGTACGTCACCGCCAGCAGCATCACCTCCAACCGGTCGGCACCGCCCGGGTCCGGGAGGGTAAAGCCGCCTACGCGCTCCAGCGCAAAGTCGGGGCTCTTGACCGGAAACCACCGCTTAGTGGGAAGCCAGCTCCGGAGAAGACTTTCAATCGAGGGGTTAAGCGTTCCCTTGCTCATCTCATCCTTTCGTCGACACCACTGGGATCGCCTGCGTCATAGGCGACGAGGGATTGGAAAAAGCGGACCGGAGCCGCAGCCAGTAGAAGGCATGGCTCCCCAACATGACCGTCAGGTGCCCGTTGTCCTGAACGGCGGGGAAAGGCTGGCCGCCAAAAATGTCGCGGAAGCCCCGGCCGGCGAACTCCGGCATGTCCAACGTCGCCGCAACAGGATGCTGGGACAGGTTGAAGACACAGAGAATGGTCTCCGGGTCTTCGCCTTCGACGTTCCCGGGCGGCAATTCACGCACGTACGCCAGCACTACTTCATGGTCCGCTTCGATGTGCCGGAAGGTGCCGAGGCCGAAAACCGGATGGTTCCGGCGGACGCTGAGGATCTGTCTGGTCCACCTCAGCAACGAGCCGGAGTGCGCGGCTTCCGCTTCCACATTGGCCATGCCGTAGTTGTATACGAGGGACTGGATGACCGGCAGGTACAGCTTTCCAGGGTCGGCCGAGGAGAATCCTGCGTTTCGGTCGGGGTTCCACTGCATCGGCGTACGGACAGCGTCCCGGTCATCGAGCCAGATGTTGTCACCCATGCCGATTTCGTCCCCGTAATACAGGAAAGGACTGCCCGGCAGCGAGAGCAGCAGGGCGTTGATGAGTTCGATCTCCGCCCGGGAATTATCCAGGAGCGGTGCCAGGCGGCGCCGGATGCCGATGTTGGCACGCATGCGCGGATCAGGGGCGTACCATCCGAGCATGGCTGCACGATCGTCGGCAGTCACCATCTCCAGGGTCAGCTCGTCATGGTTGCGCAGGAAAGTGCCCCATTGAGCCCCGGCCGGAATTTTCGGTGTATCCCGGAGCGTCTCGATGATGGGGGCGGCCTTTTGGTCCCGCAACGCGTAGTAGAGCCGCGGCATGATGGGAAAGTGGAACGCCATGTGGCATTCCGGAGCTTCTTCCGTGCCGAAGTACTCCACCACTTCATGCGGCGGCTGGTTGGCCTCGGCAATGATCACGCGTCCGGGGTAGTTCGCATCCACCATTCGGCGCAGTTCCTGCAAGAACGCGTGCGTTGCCGGCAGGTTCTCGCAGTTGGTGCCGTCCTCCTCGTAGAGGTATGGAATGGCATCTGCACGGAAGCCATCAATTCCCTGGTCCAGCCAGAAGCGGATGACGTCGTAGAGGGCCTCGATGACTTTGGGGTTCTCGAAGTTCAGGTCCGGTTGGTGGCTGAAGAAGCGATGCCAGAAGAACTGTCGCCGGATGGGATCGAAGGTCCAGTTCGATTCCTCCGTGTCCACGAAAATGATGCGTGCATCCTGGTACTTCTCGTCCGTATCGCTCCACACGTAGAAATCGCCGTAGGGGCCCGTGGGGTCTTTCCGTGACTCCTGAAACCACGGGTGCTGGTCCGAGGTGTGGTTCAGGGGCAGGTCGATGATGACCCGGACACCCCTGGCATGGGCCTCAGCCACCAACCGTTTGAAATCGCTGATGGTGCCGAACTCATCCAGCACCGAGGTGTAATCGGCGATGTCGTAGCCGCCGTCCCTCAACGGGGAGTGGAAGAACGGCGGCAGCCAAAGACAGTCGACCCCGAGCCACTGGAGGTAGTCGAGTTTGTCGATGAGGCCGTGGAAATCACCGGAACCATCACCGTTGGCATCCGCAAAGGCCCGCACCAGTACCTCGTAGAAGACTGCCTTGCGGTACCAATGCGGATCATGCTGGAGACCTGGGGCGTTCAGCTCGAAGGTGTTCTTCGGAGTGAAGTACTGGCTTGGGTTTTGCGGAGAAAAGCTCACTAAGGCTGCCTCCGGATGCTCAGGATGTGTGCGGGCTCAACGTGCGCGTCCAGCCGGACGTAATTGTGTTCGCCCCATTCCCAGCTCTGGCCGCTGATGAGGTCGTCCACCCGGAACCGGCCGTTCTCGTTGTAGTCGGCCGGGTCCAGCTGCAGCGCTGCCAAGTCCAAGGACACCGTACTTTCGCGGGCACTGTGGGGATCAACGTTGACCACGATGATCAAGGTGTCCTTGGTGCCGTCAGGCAACGTCTTGTGCTTGGAGTACACGATCGTTGCGTCATCAGTGCTGCTGTGCAGTGTCAGGTTCTGCAGGTCGCCCAACGCCACGTGGTCCTTGCGGATGGTGTTCAGCCTCGTGATGAAAGGCGCCAGGGTGTGCCCCGACTCGGCAGCTCCGTCCCAGTCCCTGGCCTTGTACTCGTACTTTTCGTTGTCGATGTACTCCTCGGCGCCGGGCCGGGCAACGTGCTCGTACAATTCGTAGCCGGCGTAGACCCCCCAGAGCGGGCTTGCCGTTGACGCCAGGACCGCCCGGATCTTGAAGGCGGCCGGTCCACCGTACTGCAGGTACTCCGTCAGGATGTCCGGGGTGTTCACGAAGAAGTTCGGCCGGAAGAAGGCGGCGGTCTCATGGCTGACCTCGTGGAAGTACTGCTCCAGTTCGGTCTTCGTGTTCCGCCACGTGAAGTACGTGTACGACTGTTGGAACCCGGCACGGCCCAGGGCGTGCATCATTGCCGGACGCGTGAAAGCTTCAGCCAGGAAGACCACTTCCGGGTTCTTCTTGTTGACCTTGCCGATCAGCCATTCCCAGAACCACACCGGCTTGGTGTGGGGATTGTCCACACGGAAAATTTTCACGCCATGGCTGATCCACAGTTGGACGATCCGAAGAATCTCCTTGGAAAGGCCTGCCGGGTCATTGTCGAAGTTCAGCGGATAAATGTCCTGGTATTTCTTCGGCGGATTTTCCGCATAGGCAATGGAACCGTCCACGCGGGTGGTAAACCACTCGGGATTCGACGTGACCCAAGGGTGGTCTGGAGCAGCCTGCAAAGCCAGATCGAGTGCGACTTCGAGACCCAGGTCCCGGGCGCGGGCAACAAAGGCGTCAAAATCCTCGAAAGTGCCCAGGTCGGGGTGAATAGCGTCATGGCCACCGTCTTTGGACCCGATGGCCCACGGCGAGCCTGGATCCTGCGGGCCTGGAGTCAGGGTGTTGTTGCGGCCCTTGCGGTGCTGGAAACCGATCGGGTGGATAGGCGGCAAGTAGATGACGTCAAAGCCCATCCCGGCAACAGCGTCCAGCCGCTTGGAGGCGGTGCGGAAGTTACCCGACGTCCATACACCCGTGGCGTGATCCAGGACTGCGCCCTCCGAGCGCGGAAAGAATTCGTACCAGGAGGCCCTGCCGGCAAGGTCCCGTTCAACTTTGAGCGGGAACCGCTCGGAAACCGTCACCAGTTCCCGGATGGGAACACGCTCGACGGCGGCCAGCACCTCGGGACTGAAACCGGCGCCAAGGCGCTCCTCCACGGATCTGGTGGTATCAGCGAGCCCAAGGGACGCGGCACGGAAGGTGCGCTTTTCAGCGGCGCTGCGGCCGGCGTCGTCGTCCGCCGCTTCCGACAGGAGGGCCGCACCCTCGGCAAGCATCAACTCGACGTCGATCCCCGCAGCGATCTTTACTTCAGCATTATGGTGCCAGGTGCCGTAGCGGTCGTGCCACGCTTCGATGACGAAGGACCAGTCTCCGGTGCCACCGGGAGTGATCGTGCCCTCCCAGCGGTCCAGGCCTTTCCAGCGCTCGCCCTGGGCCGGCGCCAAGCGAACACGCTGGCGTTCCTTGCCACGGGGATCGAGCAGGACGGCTGAGACACCGAGCTGGTCATGGCCTTCACGGAAAACCGTGGCACCTACCAACAGGTCCTCGCCCGGCAGGGCCTTCGCCGGGAAGCGGCCACCCTCGACCACCGGCTGAACAGCCGTGATGGGGAACCGGCCGAAGCGAAGCCCGTCGGTGATGTCCGTTTTCGTCTTGGATTTCAAAGCGGTCAAGGTTCGCGAGGTATTCGTCACAACCACGACGTTAGCGACAAAAATCACAGAATGCTAAGCACACGACCTATCTTCTCGACGCAAGATGTCTTTTACCTAAAAGAAACCCAATACAGTTCCGGCTGCCATGTGAGTCCGTTAGTGTGGCGCTCGTGAAGGCAATTCGAAGGTTTACAGTCCGTACAGTCCTCCCTGAGCCCATCAGGCCCTTGGCCCGCTTGGCCACCAACTTACGCTGGTCCTGGCACCGGCCTACGCGGGAACTTTTTGCGAGCCTCAACCCGGCTCTCTGGGAGGCTTCGCAGCACGACCCCATAGCCTTGCTGGGGTCGATCAGCCGCGAACAGTTGCAGGAACTGGCCAACAACGGCGACGTCGTAAACCGTGTGCAGGAAGCTGCCGCCGACTTGGACCGCTACCTCAGCGAACCCCGCTGGTACCAGGGCCTGGGCGAGGATGCCCCTGCGTGCATTGCCTACTTCTCGCCGGAATTCGGGATTACGGAAGTCCTCCCCCAGTACTCGGGCGGCCTGGGTATCCTGGCCGGCGATCACCTGAAGGCAGCCTCGGACCTCGGCGTGCCCCTGATCGGCGTCGGACTTCTTTACCAGGCCGGCTACTTCAAGCAATCGCTGTCCCGTGACGCCTGGCAGCAGGAGACCTATCCCGTGCTGGACCCGGACGGGCTGCCGCTGACCCTGCTGCGCCAACCGTCCAAGGACGGCGCCCCGGGCAAGCCCGTCCAGATCTCCCTGCCGCTGCCCAACGGCCGCGAGCTTCACGCGCACGTGTGGCGTGCCGACGTCGGACGCGTTCCGCTCCTGCTGTTGGACTCCAACGTTCCGTCCAACGACGAAGCCGCCCGCGGCATCACCGACCGCCTTTACGGCGGTGGCGGCGACCACCGGCTCCAGCAGGAACTCCTGCTGGGCATGGGCGGCGTCAAGGCCCTGCGCGTCTACCAGGAACTGACCGGGACGCCCGCGCCGGAGGTCTTCCACACCAACGAAGGCCACGCCGGATTCCTGGGCATCGAACGGATCCAGGAAGCCATGTCCGACGCCAACGACCCCCTCACGTGGGAAGAGGCCCTGGCGGCGGGACGCGCGTCCACTGTCTTCACCACGCACACGCCGGTACCGGCGGGCATCGACCGGTTCGAAGCCATCCAGATCAAGCACTTCTTCGAAGCGGGACTCGCCCGCGCGGTTCCCGTGGAGAAGATCCTGGAACTCGGTCGCGAGAACTTCGACGGCGGCAACCCCTCGGTCTTCAACATGGCTGTCATGGGCTTGCGGCTTGCGCAGAGGGCCAACGGCGTGGCCAAACTCCACGGCGTGGTGTCCCGCGAAATGTTCTCCGGCCTGTGGCCCGGATTCGACCACTCCGAAATCCCGATCACGTCCGTGACCAACGGCGTCCACGTGCCCACTTGGGTGGACCCGCGGATCTCTTCCCTGGCGCGGCAGCAGTTCGGCGCGGAAGCCGAAGCCCTGGGCCGCTGGGACCTTGCGTACAACGTCAGCGATGAAGACGTGTGGGCACTCCGCCGGGAACTCCGGGTCCAGCTGATCGAGGACGTCCGCCGCCGTCTCCGTGCCTCCTGGAAGAAGCGTGGTGCAGCGGACGCCGAGCTCGGTTGGACGGAAAAAGTCCTGGACCCGGACGTCCTGACCATCGGCTTCGCCCGACGCGTCCCCACCTACAAGCGCCTCACGTTGATGCTTCGCAATCCCAAGCGGCTCAAGGCACTGCTCCTGGATCCGAAGCACCCCATCCAGTTGGTCATCGCCGGTAAGTCACACCCGGCTGACGACGCCGGAAAGAAGATGATCCAGGATCTGGTCCGCTTCACTGACGACCCCGAAGTGCGCCACCGGATCGTGTTCCTGCCGAACTACGACATCGCCATGGCCCGCACCCTGTTCCCGGGCTGCGACGTGTGGCTCAACAACCCGCTGCGTCCGCTGGAAGCCTGCGGCACGTCCGGCATGAAGGCAGCCATCAACGGCTCGCTCAACCTCTCTGTCCTGGACGGCTGGTGGGATGAGATGTACGACGGCGAGAACGGCTGGGCAATCCCGACGGCCAACAACGGCGCATCCGCGGACGAGCGCGACGACATCGAGGCAGCCGCGCTCTACGAGTTGCTTGAAACGCAGGTTGCACCGCGCTTCTACGGCACCACCGTCGCCCAAGGAGCCGGAGCGGCGGGACCATCGGAGTCCAGTGTCGAAAAGGTACCCACGCACTGGGTGTCCATGATCAAACACACCCTGGCCCACCTTGGCCCCGCTGTTTCCGCCGAGCGCATGCTCCACGATTACGTCAACAACCTCTACTGCCCCGCAGCCGTATCCGGACGCCGGGCCATCGCGGAATCACACAAAGAAGCCAAGGACCTCGCGGCCTGGACCTCCAAGGTACGCAGCGCGTGGCCCGACGTCGTGGTGGAACACGTGGACTCCGTTGGCGTATCCGAGGAACCCCAAGTGGGCGACAGCCTGCAGGTCAACGCCTACGTGGCCCTCAACAGCCTGACACCGGACGATGTCTCCGTGGAAGTAGCGTTCGGACGTGCCGAGGAGACCGATGAACTCTCGGACATCGTCGTTGCGGAGCTGGACTCCCTCGAGGACCTTGGCAACGGGCGTCATCTGTTCCACGGATCCCTTGTGATCAACCGCTCGGGCTCCTTCGGCTACACAGTCCGGGTATTCCCGAAGCACTCCGCGTTGGCTTCCAAGGCTGAACTTGGGTTGATCGCGAACGCGTAGCTGACACGTTGCTGATGGCCCGCTTTTCCGTTGTGAGCACCGATGGAAAAGCGGGCCCGCGGCGTTGGCGCAGGGCTCACGTGTTTGGTATCGCCTTGCTTCTAGCCCTGCAGGGCATCTCCACGGTGCCGCGCATGGACGGCGCTACTTCTTGCAGCTGGAAAGCCAATTCGGGGAAACTTTTGTGGCTTGCTAGCCGCGAATTGCAATAGCGGGATCCTTGCGGCTGGCGACCCAAACAGGGTATATGGCGCTCACAATACCGGTGGCCGTACCCAGAAGTATTCCAATCAGCCATAGCTCTGACGGCAACACAGGCGGCCAGGCCTGGATCCAAGAGACGGAAAGCGTGGTCGTAGTTCCGATGATGCCGCCAAGCGAACCTGCTGTTATTCCAACGATGAAGCCTTCAAGGATGAAGGCTCGGCAAATTAGCCATCGACTTGAGCCGATCGCTCGTCGAAGGGCTATTTCTGCCGATCGGTTCTGAACGGTCAGGTACATCGAGGAAGCCGCAGTGATAATAGCCAGGAGCATCAGGACGAGCGATAGCAAAGCGATGAGTGACCCGAGATCATTTGAGACACCCTGCCTGATCGACTGAATATCGGCCGTGACGTCTACCTTTGCCTTCCCGGGGTCGCTCGGCGAGTACGCCAGCGGTGCTACTTGCGCGATCGCAGCCGAGAAGCCCTTTTCGGTTCGAACTTGAATTTTTAGGTCTGTCCTGGAGACGGCACGCATGATGCTGGCGTCTACGAATACGGAGTTGGCGTACTCAGGGAAATTTGGACCGGGATCGAATACACCAACAACCGGCACAAGTCGGTCATCGATCCATATGCTCGCCCCTACCACCGGTCCGGTTTTCTTGCTGTACGGTATGTCGAGCGCAGTTGCTGCCTTCGCCGGGACCACTGCGAGAGGGCCAGCTCGGGGGTCGTCCAAGGCACTCCGGCTGTTGTGGGGAATCAGTTGGATTTCGAAGTCCTTGAAGTAGTTCTTCGAGGAGGAATGAAGTGACAATGGCGTTTCAGGTTCAGGATCGGAGGGTCCAACACGAGTAATACGTACGTCTGCCGGAACCGCCGAGAACACATAGGATGCGCCAACTACATGAGGAACGTGCGTAATGCGTTCTACCCCGGACCGAAGTCCATCGAAATCGTCTCGAAGCACAGCAGGTCCTTCTCCGACGGTGATGGACAGCCTATCCTGTGACGCGATCGCTAGCCGATTGTTAATGGCATTCGAAGTCGTCGAACTGATACCCAGGGCACCAGTCATCCCGCCAATCGCAATCGCAAACGCAAGGATGAGGAGCATTGTTCGGAGGGTACGGGCGGAGAGGGCGGTAAGTGCGTCACCCCAGTCATCCATTAGGGAACGGGCGACGCGAGACACCCATGGCTGCTGTTTTCGCACAACGAAGGGCTCTGGGTGGGCCGGAACCTTATATTGCGGCCTGGGATGAATATTGGTTTCGACGTCACTCGTGATTCGACCGTCCCGGATCTGAATCCGGCGATCCGCTTGGTTCGCCACATCCAAATCATGGGTGATAACAATTACGGTGACACCTTCGGAGTTGAGCTTCCGAAGGTATTCAATGACCCGTCTGCTGTTGTTGGAGTCAAGATTGCCTGTCGGTTCGTCGGCAAGGATGATCCGCGGGTGCGTCGCAATTGCTCGTGCTATTGCAAGCCGTTGCCGTTCTCCGCCTGACAGGAGCTTAGCTTGGACCCTGCGCTTATGCTCCAGCCCAACGAACTCCAGCGCGTCCAGGGCAGCCACTGCCCGCTCGTCCATCGGCACGCCCTGGACCCGCAACCCGATAGCAGCATTGCTGATCACGCTATCGTCACCGATGACGTTTGAGGACTGGAAAACGAACCCGACCATGTGAAGACGCAACGTGTCAAGGCTTCGTTCTGAAGCGGCTTCGACGGCCTGCCCACGAATAGCGAGACGTCCGGAGCCAGCCCTGTCCAACAAGCCCATGATGTTCAAAAGCGTCGATTTCCCCGAGCCTGAAGGGCCCACAATGGACACAAACTCACCGGACTCAATTGTCAGTGAGACGTCAAATAGTGCGGGGGACTCGGCACCCGAATATGTGCGCGATACTCTCTCCAAGCAGATGG
The DNA here is from genome assembly GCF_040684895.1 of Paenarthrobacter sp. NPDC089322. Taxonomy (NCBI): domain Bacteria; kingdom Bacillati; phylum Actinomycetota; class Actinomycetes; order Micrococcales; family Micrococcaceae; genus Paenarthrobacter; species Paenarthrobacter sp. NPDC089322. The sequence continues at coordinate 76,206 of NZ_JBFBGW010000021.1, read as the reverse complement.
CCAATGTGTCATCGGAGCCCGTATCCTTCGCTCTATGTGCTAGAGGCCCCGATCGCGAAATCGTCACGATATTTGGACCTCGTCTCCCTGGCTGAGATCACCAGAGACTGCGGCGAAACCTCCCCCTGACCGAAGAACGGTGATGGGGACACGTGTTGCGGGGACCTTTGAGTTTCTGTCATCTCCCGAGCTTCTGAGAACGTAGGTCCCATCGGCATCCTGTCGAATACCAGATAACGGCACGGCGAGGGCCTGCGCCGCACTACCCTGACCAGCCACAGTGACGCTTAAGTTGGGAGTAAGCAAGGCCAGATCTGCCTTAGTTGTCGGCTCTACCGTCACGGGATGTCCCGCACGTTGGCCATTCCCCGCATCCGTGAATGGACCTACTGCAGTTATCCGTCCGGTCAGTTGCTTCTCCGCGACCCTGACAGTGACATCCTGCCCAGCCTTTAGGGATTCAGCCTGCTGGGCCTCAGCGACAAACTCGACGAAGTTGTCTTCGGCCTGGAACGTGGCGAGAGGGCTTTGGGCCGTGACTTTCTGACCTATGTCCAGCGCGGAGGTTACGGTCGCGCTGGCAACGGGGAGGGCCAGTAGTTGCTTGAACGGGATCGACACCGCAGGGGTTTTCGAGGCGTCTGGGGCCGGCTCTTCTGGTGTAACTCCAAGTTCGACTTGGTAGCTTCTCTCGGTGGGCATTCGCCCGCTGCTCAAGGTGAATCCCTCGCTGGCAAAGAAACAGGATGCAGCTTCCATGGTTGCGCGGTCTACGTGACCAGTTTCGTGGGTGAGGTACCCCACCTGCATAAGCGCCCGTTGGAGAGCCAACACGTCATCTCCCTCATCTCCTTGGGAGAGATCCCGGTACAACGGGAGCGGACCCGGCAGGACGAAATAGGGCTTGCCAGAAACTACACCCGCAAGATCGCCCCACTTTAACGTTTCCCCCGCCTTAAGCGTTTGCCGCAACACAATTGGTTCTTGTCCCTCTAAGTCGATTAGGATCGGCACTTTCGGGCCGGCCTTTATAACTCCTGCAAACGTAAGACGGTCGTCGACGATACGGTTTTCGACCGTTGCATAGACAGGAACGTCAGCCATAGAGTTCTCTGGCCGAATGATCTCTGATTGATCAAAGATGCGTCCAGCCAGCAAACCCACCCCCACGGAAATGACTGCGGTCACCGCCAACAGGACCACCAGCCACCGTCGCGAGAGCCGAGTCAAGCCAACAGCTGCCGCCGCACTCTGCTGGGGCTGGGCATCATTCACTGCGTCTCTTTCAATAACTTCTCAGCGGCATCCACGTACTTCTGGCTCTTCTTCTTGAGCTCAGTAAGAACTGCCTCATTCTGCCTAATGAGCGGCAACTGGTAGCTTGCTTGAATATCACCGAGCGTTTGGGTTAGTCGTACTTCCTGATTGCATTCGGCTTCAATCGTGGCGATTCGGACGCCCTCGGCGGCGTCCGACTTCGACGGGTTTTGCTGATCTGTCCTCACCTGCAGGTCAAAGGACTGCTGGCTCGACCACTTCGCGTTGGCGGCGTCCCGTCCCGGCGTCAAGCCAGCCGCTGAGATGCAATTGTCCCAGTCGCCTTTGGCATTTTTCCAGGCATCAGTTTCTGATGCCATACCCAGGCTTTTCAGGGCAATTTCAGCTGCAGCACCCCCATTCATCAGATCGTCCGGTGGAGTGATTTCATCGATCTTGCTCTTTTCGCTGGAAAGACACTCGTACCTGGCGTCCCCCCACGCGCCTGCCTCATCGTGCTTCTGGTTCGATTGAGAGTCTTCTCCAATAAGCCGGAAGCCGTGCTGTCTCACGCGATCAACGTTCCACACGCCGAAGTTCCGGTTCTCTGCCTTCGGATAAGCAGCATTCGGATCATCGATGAAGCCAAATTTCTTCATGCACGTAGTCATGATGACTTCCCTTGCAAGAAGAATCTGAGAGCGATCACGGGCCGAAATTCTATACGCATCAACTGGAAACACGATCAGTGAGTTTTCATAGTCCAGATTCACTTTTCCAGATGGGTCAGGGGTGATTGAACTGTCCATGGCCCCAGAACAGGATGAAATAGCCAAAGCTACGCCCGTGGCCAGCGAGACCACAACATATCTTGTCCAGCGTGCCCTTCGTTCAGGAATTCTTCTCGACACTATCCCGCTTCCAATCTCACTTCTTGCACCTCGACTGAGCAGCCGAGCCTCTTCTCAGACAGCGACTTTGACCTGCCGATACTTTGATCGGCAGGTCAAAGCATGGCGCTGCTCGCTCTATGTCGAGCGAGCAGCGGGTTAGGTTTAGCCGCGGTGGAAGCTGCTGATATTGTCATTCCACGTACCCAAGAAGGGCACGTACCAACCCATGGCGCTATAGTCGTTAGCGCTGCCGAAGCCAGCACCCCCGTAGTTGATGTCTTGCCACCAGGTTACGTAGTAGCCGAAGTTCTTTACCGAACTTGCCTTGTTGTCAAACGACCCCATCCAAGTCGAATTGTCGGCTCCGTACGTACCGCCGCCGTAGTTATTGTCTTCGTAAAAGATACTGGCATTCGCCGACTGGCTGGCGGCAAAGAGTGCCGCGGTGGACAGTGTGAGGACAGCAGCCGCCCGTGTGAGCTTTTTCATATCTTGATCCTCATTTGGCTGGTGCGATATGAGGTCAGCATTAACTCTGCGCGTTCCCCAATACGCAAGTGGCGAGGCGCACAATCGCCTCTCCAAGAACGTAACGCTCGACACTTTTAATTTCAAACTTTTGAAATAAACGGAACAAACATAGAAATATTCGACTTTTCGCATCACGATTACGTCGCACGCACCACTTATGCGTATTTCGATGGTCGTCACAACTCACATGGGAACCAGTTCTGACTACGTCTCAGCGCTCAGTCAGATCAGTCAACGCAGTTGCCTGTCCGGGCGTCTGCCCATTCGGAACTGACGTCGGCGCAGCTAAGCCTGGAAGACCGCGATTACTGCGAGGTCCCGGCCGGCGTAGCGTTCTGCGTCTTGGAGGATTTCGCAGACCACGGCGAAGGAGCGGTCCGTGCGATAGGCCGCGGGGACCTGCCAGATCATGGTCACCGGGGTGCCGTCGTCGTCTGACAGGGAGTCGGCGAAGTCGTGGAGGGAGTCGTTCAGGGCATCAAGGTTCACGCCGTAGTACTCGGGGAAGTCCAGGACTTGGCCGAAGACCTCCAAAACGGCCTGCTTTGTGGCGGCCGGCGGGACCAGGATGGTTCTGCGGCCTGCGTCGGCAACCTGCTCCTGCAGTTCCTCGAGCGTCCAGGTGTCAGCGGAATAGATCTTCATGGGCTCCTACTTGCCTTCGACGATGAACTTGAACGAGTCGTAATGGTCAACTGTGTAGTACTTGGCACCGTCTTTGCCGGCAACGATCCTCCGGGCACCCCTGTCCGACTCACCAGGTGTCTTTACGGTGTATTCCTTGTAGAAGCCGCTGGATTTCTTGGGAAGCAGCCCTTCGAAGTTGCCAAAGTTGGCCCCGTCACGGTCGTAGGGGTATGGACCGCCCTTGGCAATCAATGCGAGGGTCTGCCGCGCCTCCTTGGGCAACTGCGAGGCGTTAACCTCGGGAAGGTCGGAAGGATTCCCAGGGGCGGCGACGAAGCTGGTGGGCGCCGCCGTCGTGATTGAGAGGCTACCTGACGGAGGCGCCGTGGTAGGCGCGCTGTTGGGCCCCGCCAGAGTGCCGCCGCCCACCATGGCTGCCACCAGTACGACGACGGCGATCACCAACCCCGCGAAGGCGACCCACCTGTTACGGCTCATGCGGACGGTTCCTCCCCAGGTTGCGCGGTCAGGTGCGGTAGATGTTGATGGTGTTGGCTTGCAGGATATCCCGCTCGCCGGAGGCCACCAAGGCGCCCTTTCGACGTTCGTGGAGCACCGACGTGGTGAAGCGGAGCTCAAACATGCGCTTGCCGATGCCGGTCTCGCTGAGGATCTCCGGCAGCACCATTTTCACGTCCTGGTTGCTGCCGTTCACGACGATCAGCCCCCGGATCTCGCTATCCTCGTGGCCCATCAGAAGTTGCACGGAGCGCACGTTGGGATCGTTCCAGCGTGCAGGCGTCATCCGCTTACCCTTCTCGTCGAACCACTGCAGGCTGGAGTCGTTCGCCTTGGCGGGAAAGCTCTCCGGTTGGTGGCGCAGGAACCATCTCCTGAGCCGGACAAGCTCCCGGGTGGTCTGGAACATGGACGTTGCTTCCTGCGTGCGGCTCCAGTCCAACCAGGCCGTGGGATTGTCCTGGCAGTATGCGTTGTTGTTGCCGTGCTGAGTACGTCCGAGTTCGTCGCCTGCCGTGATCATGGGGACGCCTATGGACAACAACAGAGTTGCCATGAGGTTCCGGACGGAGAGCGCACGGGCAGCGACAATTGCTTCATTCTCGCTGCGGCCTTCAAAACCGTGGTTATAGCTGCGGTTGTCCCCGTGACCGTCGCGGTTCTGCTCACCGTTGGCCTCGTTGTGCTTGCGGTCGTAGCTCACCAGGTCCTTGAGGGTGAAACCATCGTGGGCCGTCACGAAATTGACTGAGGCCAGGCGCGTTCGGCCGGAAGCTGCGAACAGCCCCTCGGAACCGGCCATCAGCTCCGCCAGGGAAGCGACGGAACCACCCTGGCCGCCGGCCTCGATCGCAGCCCTGTCGGACAACCAGAAACGTCGGACGCCGTCGCGGAAATGGTCGTTCCAGTCAGCCCATCCCTGCGGGAAGCGCCCTGTCTGCCAGCCGCCATAGCCCACGTCCCAGGGTTCGGCAATGAGCTTCACCTCGGACAAGACAGGGTCTTCCGCGATCGCCTGCAGGAAAGGATGGTTGGGGTCGAACTGGTTACCGGCGTCCCTGCACAACGTGACAGCCAAATCGAATCGGAACCCGTCCACGTGAAAGTCGTTGACCCAGTAGCGCAGGGAGTCCAACGCAAGGTCCACCACCACGGGATCGCTGAAGTCCAACGTGTTGCCGCAGCCAGTGGTGTCCAGGTAGCGGCCGTGGGCATCGTGCCGGTAGTAGCGCTTCTCCCCCAGGCCCCGGAAGCTCAGAGGGGGGCCGTCCGGTCCTGCCTCGGCGGTGTGGTTATACACCACGTCCAGGATGACCTCGATGCCCGCCGCGTGGAGCAACTTGATCATGCCCTTGAGCTCGTCCTGCACGGCATGCGGGCCCGCGTTACGAGCGGCTTCAGTGGCGTAATCGGCATGCGGGGCAAAGAAAGCCGCGGTGTTGTAGCCCCAGTAGTTGGTCAGGCCCAGATCCTGAAGATGTGCCTCGTCCAAGTGGAAGTGGATGGGCAAGAGCTGCACCGCGGTAATACCAAGCTCATGAAGATGCTCGAGCATCACCGGGTGGGCCATCCCCGCGTACGTTCCCCGGAGGTGCTCGGGAATGTCCGGATGGAGCATTGTCTGCCCGCGGACATGTGCCTCGTAAATGACGGTGCTGCGCATGGGGGTGCGGGGGTGCTCATCGTCGCCCCAGTCGAAACCCGTGTCCAGGTGCACACTCGTGAGGAATTCACCCCGCTGGTCCACAGCGCGACCGTATGGATCGAGCAACAGCGACTGTTCGCCGTCGTCATCAAAGTTCAACGCAGGCACGGACAGGGGCAGCCCGCCCTCGGACGGCGCTGCCCGGAAGCCGTAGCGCGTGCCCGGAGGCATCCCCTCGACGATTCCAAAGTGCACGCCATCCTCAACGTTGGGAAGCGTATGGACCCGCCAGCTCTCCCCCGGCGCTTGGTAGGCGACTTCGACGCGTTCCAGGTCCGGTGCGAAAACAGCCACATTTACCCCGCTGTGGGGAATGGCGGGGTCATCGAAAGGGCCGGGCTGGGGCGTGCTCAGTCCGAGGGGCTTCGGGCGTGACGCATCCGACGTGGCTGCTGCGTCCAAAATAGGCATAACCATTGCTTGCAAGTTTAGTTCCACGCCGAGTAAGTGGGGCCTCGACCTCCCATGTGACGACAAACACCAACCCGGTTTTGCCCTCCTTGCCATACTGGGAGTGACATCACAGGAGGTTTAATCGTGCGCGTGGCACTCGCTCAAGTCATCACTGGCCGGGATCTGGCCGACAACCTGCAACTCGTGGAGAAATACGCCCGCCTGGCCAAGGAGGGTGGCGCCGAGCTGGTGGTTTTCCCGGAAGCCATGATGCGGGCGTTCGGAAACTCCCTCCTGGACATTGCCGAACCGCTGGACGGACCGTGGGCCGGCCGTGTCCGAGAGATCGCCCGGGAGTTGCAGCTGATTGTTGTCGCGGGAATGTTTACGCCCGGCGCTGACTCGGACTCCCGGACCCGTCGCGTCCGAAACACGCTCCTGGTGACGGGTCCGGGTGTTGAGGCAAGTTACGACAAGATTCACCTGTTCGACGCGTTCGGCTTTGCGGAATCGGACACCGTTGAGGCCGGTACAGACCCGGTAACGTTCGACGCCGGAGGCCTCACCTTCGGTTTGGCCACCTGTTACGACATCCGCTTTCCGGCACTGTTCACGGCCAACGCGCAACGCGGCGCAGTGGTCAACATCGTTGCCGCGTCGTGGGCGTCCGGTCCGGGCAAGGCCGATCAGTGGCAGCTCCTGGCACGTGCCCGCGCCGTGGACACTACGACGTTCGTCCTGGCCTGCGGCCAAGGGGACCCCGCTACCCAAGGCGTGGAAGCGAAAGGCGCGGCACCCACCGGAGTCGGGTACTCCGCCGTCGTCAGCCCGTTCGGCCAAGTTCTTGCGTCCCTGGAAGGCGAGCCTGGGCTCATCTTCGCCGACCTCGACGCATCCGTGGTGCAGGAGGCCCGCCAAAAGCTCCCAGTGTTGGCCAACAAGCGCGACTTCTAACGAAGGAGCAGCACGCGGAGGACGGCACTGGTGGCGCCTTACTGAAGACTACGCCGAGCGCTGCCTCGACACCTCGTACAGCGAGATTCCAACGGCCATGGATGCATTGAGCGACTCCATGGCGGAGTCGATCGGAATCGAGACGATCTGGTCGCAGTTTTCCCGCACGAGGCGGCTCAGGCCCTTGCCCTCGGAGCCAACCACGATGCACACGGGTTCGGTGGCCACGGTGAGGTCGGGCAGGGAGACGTCGCCTTCCCCGTCGAGGCCCAGGACGTAGATCCCCATGTCCTTGAACTGCTTGAGGGCGTTGTTGAGGTTGGACGCGCGGGCGACGGGTACGCGGACGGCCGCGCCGGCACTGGTCTTCCAGGCGGAGGCCGTGACGCCCACCGAACGGCGCTCAGGCACGATGACGCCGTGACCGCTGAATGCCGAGACGGAGCGGATGATCGCGCCGAGGTTACGGGGATCGGTGATGCCGTCCAAGGCCACGAAGAGCGGGGCGTTGGTGATGTGCCCCTTCTTCCATTTGGCGACTGTTGCCTCGGCGAGGTCGTAGGCGTCCTCGTATTCGTACGGGGGGATTTGCAGGACGAGGCCCTGGTGGACGGCGTCCTCGGTCATGCGGTCGAGCTCGGGCTTGCCGGTCTCAAGCAGCGGGATGCCGCGCTCAGCAGCGATCTTGAGGGATTCCTTGACGCGGTCATCCATCTCGATGCGGATGGCGACGTGCAGCGCCTTGGCCGGAATCCCTGCGCGGAGGGCTTCCACCACAGAGTTGCGGCCGGTGACCAGTTCTTCCGTAGCACGACCCTTGGGGCCCGAGCGGGCACCGGTGCCGGGACGTGCCGGTCCGCGCTTGGCGGCGGAACGCTCAGCGAGCTGCTTGTTCTTGTATGCCTTGTGGTAGACCCGGTCCTCGGCTTTGGGAGTGGGTCCCTTGCCTTCGAGGGCCTTCCTGCCGTGACCTCCGGTACCTGTGGTGGCACCCTTCTTTTTCTTGCGGATTGCACCCGGGCGACCGTGGTTGGCCATTCTGTCCACCTTGCTTGAAATTAATGAGTCTGCATTCCAGTCTACTGACCGCATGCAATTCGGCTTGGCGACCCCAAACCGGTTAGTCGCGCTTCAGGCTCCAGGTGGCTCCGTCCGCACCGTCCTCCACCACAATCCCGGCAGCCGCAAGGGTGTCCCGGATCGCGTCCGAGGATGCCCAGTCCTTGTTGGACCTGGCGGTCGCGCGGGCTTCGAGCTGTGCCTCCACGAGCACTTCCAGTGCTGCATGTTCGCGGCCCTGGACAGCCTCCGGCCGCTTCACGGAGTCCAGTCCGAGGACACTCGTCATGGCGTGGACGCTGTAAAGCGCAGCCTTCGTGCCCCCAAGGTCGCCGGCAGCCAACGCAGTGTTGCCTGCACGGACTGTTTCGTGAAGCACGCCGAGCGCCTGGGGAACATTCAGGTCGTCGTCCATGGCAGCCGTGAATGCTGCGGGCATGCTGGCGTGGGCACCTTCGGCGTAGTCCTTCGGGCTGCCCAGGTGCTGATGGACCTTGGCCGATGCTTTCGCAATGAAACCATCAATGCGTTCGACGGCGGCCGCCGCCTCCTGCAGCGAAGTCGGCCTGTAGTCGAGCACCGAACGATAATGCGCCTGCCCGAGGTAGTAACGGACAACGCGGGGCGACGCCAAGTCGAGCATCTCTGCCGGGCTCACGGTGTTGCCGACGGACTTGGACATCTTTTCGCCCTCGTACGTGACCATCCCGTTGTGCATCCAGAAGTTGGCGAACTCGTCGCCGGCAGCCTGGGACTGTGCCATCTCGTTCTCGTGGTGCGGGAAGCGAAGGTCCAGTCCCCCGCCATGGATATCGAAACGCGCCCCGAGGTACTTGGTGACCATCGCGGAGCATTCGAGATGCCAGCCTGGCCGGCCAGCGCCCCAAGGTGACGCCCAACTCGCGGTGACGGGTTCGCCTTCCTTGTATCCCTTCCATAGTGCGAAGTCGCGAGGGTCCCGCTTGCCGCGGGGGTCCGCGTCCGCGGCTCCCTGCATGTCGTCGATGTTCTGCCGCGTCAATGAACCGTACTTGCTCCAGGATCGGACGTCGAAGTAGACGTCGCCGGAGTCGTCGAGGGCGGGGTAGGCGTGGCCGCGGTCGATGAGGCGCTGGATCAGCGCGTGCATCTCGGGGATGTGGCCGGTGGCCCGTGGCTCGTAGGTGGGCCGCTGGACGCCCAAAGCTTCGTAGGCGTTCTCGAATTCCTGCTCATAGCGGTAGGCCAAGGCCCACCATTCCTCGTTTTGGAGGGCAGTGGGTTCGGAAGCCCAGTCCGGTCCGAAGGACTGCTCTGACTTCGCCAGGATCTTGTCGTCAATGTCCGTGACGTTGCGCACCACAGTGACACGGAGTCCCCGGAACTCAAGCCAGCGTGTCAATTGGTCGAAGGCGATCGCGGAACGGACGTGCCCCACGTGCGGCATGCCTTGGACGGTGGCCCCACAGTAGTACACGCTGGCCTTGCCGGGTTCGAGGGGAACGAAGTCGCGGACTTCGGCGGAGGCGGTGTCATAAAAGCGCAGGGTCACCGCTCCAGATTAGCCGATGACGCGCCGTGACCTGCCTACTTGCAGTACTCGCCGATCTTGTTGAACTGCACGGACAATTGCTGCTGCTGGTTCTGCGTGGCCGCGCCGAGCGACGACGCAGCCGCTTCGTCCATGATGGCCGCCATCTTTTTGATCGGTTCGCCGATTTCCGGGGCGAGTTTCTCTGAAATCTCGTGATAGTGCGCAGCGATCTGCTTGGACTGTTGCTGCTGGTTGCCGTCGGGCTTGAAAGTATCGTTGTTCAGAAATTCGCAGCTGGCCTTGACATCCAGTTTGGGCGTGCCGGAGCAAGCACCCATGAGGGAGGCGGCCAGAACGCTGCCGGAAACCAGCGCAACGGAACGTACGACGGCGGAACGCGCCTTGGTCATTCCGCCGCACCTTCCACAGTTTCCGGGGAAACCCGGTAGACGAGGGCAGTGGCCACCGCCGAGATGCCTTCCCCACGCCCAGTGAAGCCCAAACCATCGCTCGTGGTCGCCGTGACACTGACCGGCGCTCCAGCGGCGTCGCTAAGCACACGCTGCGACTCTTCACGGCGGGGCCCGAACTTTGGCCGGTTGGCCACGAACTGCACTGCGACGTTTCCTATTTCAAAGCCTGCAGCGCGAACAATCCGCGCTGCTTCTCCGAGGAGCGTCACCCCCGAGGCGCCGGCATACTCCGGCCGGCCCGTGCCGAAATGCGTGCCGAGATCGCCGATCCCGCACGCGGAAAACAACGCATCAGCAGCCGCGTGGGCGACGCAATCGCCGTCGGAGTGGCCGGAGAGCCCCTGTTCGCCTTCCCAGAAGAGGCCACCCAACCAGAGTGGCTGGGGGTCGTCCGCGGGAGCGAAGGCATGGACATCGATTCCAATGCCGGTGCGGGGAACGACAGGTTGCACTGCCGCCATCAGCCTTCCACCCAGCGCATCCCGAGCGGACCTTCCAGGAGGCCTTCGGCAATGATGAGATCCAGTGGCGTGGTGATTTTGAGGGATTGGCTTGCCCCTCGAACGGCGTGGACAGGGACGCCAAGCAACTCAACCAGCATCGCGTCGTCGGTCACGGCTGCGGACTGCTTGTCGTCGAATAGACCTGCGGCGTCGTGGGCGCGGCGCAACGTCTCGAGCTCAAATCCCTGCGGTGTCTGCACCGCCCGCAGTTCTTCGCGGTGCGCGGTTCCCGTGACGACTTCCGGAGCGATGCCCGAATCCGAATCGTGGGTGGGAGCGACGGTCTTGATGGTGTCCACCACGGGCATCGCAGGGATGACGGCCTTCGCGCCGGAAGCAAGTGCGTCCGCTACCCGTTGAAAGACACGTTCTGGTGTGAGGGCGCGGGCGGCATCGTGGACGAGTACAGCTTCCGTTCCGTCCTCCAAAGCAGCCAAAGCTGCGCGGACGGAATCCGCCCGGGTGGATCCGCCGTCGACGACTGTCACTTCGGGGCCTCCGTCCACCAGTTCAATGGTGAAGTCGGCAATCAGCTTCCGGAGTTCGGGGTCACCTTTGGGCACGGCGATACAGATTTGGCGGGCGACATCCGAGGCAACGACGCCACGGAGGGCATGCATCAGGATGGCCTCGCCGCCCAGCGGCACCAGTGCCTTGGGCATGCCGTAGCCCAGTCGCTCGCCCGAGCCGGCTGCAACAACAATGACGGCCGTGACGGAGCGCTTCGAAGGATGAGTCATGGCGTCAAGGTTATGCGTAATCTGCGTGGAATACCCAGATAGCGGGCATTTCCGCAGCAACGGCGGACTCCTAGGCGTGGCATCCGGTCCGCGACGCGCATATTCCCTCACACCTCGGAAACCGGCCGAGGCTACCCGGATTTGGGTGGCGCTGGGCCGGATGGGTGGCGCCAGCCTGTTCCAAAAAGAAACCCGGCGGCGCTTTCGCACCACCGGGCTCAATTCTTAGGAAGCCAAGACCTCGTCAAGAACGCTTGCAGCTTTCTCTTCGTCTGTCTTCTCAGCCAGGGCCAGTTCTGAAATCAGAATCTGCCGCGCCTTGGCCAGCATTCGCTTCTCACCTGCGGAAAGGCCGCGATCGTGATCACGACGCCAAAGATCGCGGACGACCTCTGCCACCTTGATGACGTCGCCTGAAGCAAGCTTCTCCAGGTTTGCCTTGTAACGACGTGACCAGTTGGTGGGCTCTTCCGTGAACTCGGCGCGGAGGACATCGAAAACGTGCTCCAAACCGTCCTTGCCCACTACGTCCCGGACCCCAACAAGGTCAACGTTCTCTGCTGGAACTTCAATGGTCAGATCACCCTGAGCCACCTTGAGCTTGAGATACATCTTCTCTTCGCCCTTGATGGTGCGCATCTTGATTTCCTCAATTTTTGCTGCACCGTGGTGAGGGTAAACTACTGTCTCGCCGACCTCAAAAACCATGTGGACTTTCCCCTTTCCCGCAGACTAGTCTATCACGATTAAGGCATACGACTGGCACCGGACGGCCACTCCTGCCGCGCCAATAAAGGGAAAGAAGCCCCAAACCCCTCCGCAGCACCCCTTGACGAACGCCCTGAAAGATGCTTCGAGCAAGCAACCTGCGACCCTGATGGGGCTGGCGATGTGCGCCATAAACCCTTCCCGAATCCTTGTTTCGGCAGGTTTGCCGATAGGCTATGGCTGAAAAGTTTTCCAATGACTCTTGAGGAGTAGGTGTCGTGCGCAATTCTGCGATGAACACTGTCCAGCGCGGCAAGCTGGCAATTGCGGCGGCTGCAATCGGCGTCGGCCTGCTGTCCGTTACCGGCTGTGGCTTCGTCAATGCCCAGCAGACCAACCACCAGTACTCGGCTTCGGACGGGATCAAGGCAGATCTCGGTCAGCTGCAGCTGCGCAACATTTTGATCGTAGCCTCGGGCGAGAATGAGCCCGGCCGCGTCATCGGCGCCGTGTTCAACAACTCCGGCTCGGACGCCACCCTGACCATCAGCGGCTCCAACGGCGCCCAAACCGAGATCCCGGTCAAGGCCAACTCGGAGACCTACCTCAACACCGGTTCCGACGCCGCCATCCTCAGCACCGCGGGCACCATCCCCGGCGGTCTGACCCCGGTGACCATCCGCAGCGGTTCCGACTCCGCCACGGTCAACGTCCCTGTCGTGGACGGCACGCTCCCCGAGTACCAGGAGTACCTGCCGACCACGCCGACGCCGACGGCAACGCCCACGTCCACCGCAACCTCCACGGAGTCTGCGGCCGCCGGCCACTAAGCATTCATAACAAAAGGAAGGGTTCCGCTGCGGCGGAACCCTTCCTTTTGTTATTCCCGGGTCCGTTTGTCTTTCCCGGGATCAGGCGTTGCTTACGGCTCGAACTTGTAGCCCAACCCGCGGACTGTCACCAGGTAGCGCGGAGCAGAGGGGTCCGGCTCGATCTTGCTGCGCAGGCGCTTGACGTGGACGTCCAGTGTCTTGGTGTCGCCCACATAGTCCGAACCCCAAACGCGGTCGATCAATTGGCCACGGGTCAGCACACGGCCGGAGTTCCGGAGCAGCATCTCCAGGAGTTCAAACTCCTTCAACGGCAGGGAAACCTGTTCCCCGTTGACGCTGACCACATGCCGCTCAATGTCCATGCGGACAGGTCCGGCCTGCACGGTTGAAGTAATCAGTTCCTCGGGTTCGCCCTGCCGCCGCAGCACTGCACGGACGCGAGCAACCAACTCGCGCGAGGAGTACGGCTTGGTGACGTAGTCATCGGCACCGAGTTCCAGTCCCACCACTTTGTCGATTTCCGAGTCCTTCGCGGTCAACATGATGACCGGCACGCTGGAGCGCTGGCGAAGCTGCCGGCAAACTTCCGTGCCGGGGGTTCCCGGAAGCTGGAGGTCCAGCAGCACGAGGTCGGCCCCGTTGCGGTCGAATTCCACCAAGGCGTCACTGCCGTTGTCCACTACCTCGACGTCAAACCCCTCTTTGCCCAGCAGGTAGGACAGGGGGTCGCTGAAGGACTCTTCGTCCTCCACAATCAAAATCCGGCTCAAGCGCTGGCTCCTTGCTCTTGGGCGCCGCTGGCGCCCGCTTTTTCACTCACGTGTTGGTTCGCGTGTTTGGGGTCGACGGCGGTGGAGGTCGCCTCGGGCAGTCCGGCGGTTGCTGAGCCGGCAGCGGCAGGCGGCAGGCCGGCGTCGCCCTCCTGGCCTTCCATCTCCGGCAGCCTGATGGTGAACGTCGATCCCTGGCCTGGCTGGGACCAAACCGTCACCTCGCCGCCATGGTTGGACACCACGTGCTTGACGATGCTGAGGCCAAGACCCGTACCGCCTGTATGGCGGGATCGTGCAGCGTCGACGCGGTAGAAACGTTCGAAGACGCGCTCCTGGTCCTCGGGCGTCAGGCCCTCACCTTGATCCGTGACGGAAACGGCAACGACGCCTTCCCTTGCCCGGACGCCGACGCCCACCCGCGTGTTTTCGGGCGAGTAACGAATGGCGTTGTCGATGAGGTTCCGCAGGGCAGTCACCAGGAGGTCGCGGTCGCCGAACACGAGGGAATCGCAATGGCCGCCCACCATGATCTGGATGTTCTTGCTTTCCGCCGGCAGCTGCGAGCGGTCCACGGCTTCCGTGATCACGGCGTTGATGTCCACAGCGTGGCCCTGCTGCGCGACGTTTGCACCCTGCAACCGGGAGAGCTCGATGATGTCCTGGACCAAGGCTGAGAGCCGCCCGGATTCCTTGTGCATGCGTTTGGCGAAGCGCCGCACGGCTTCTTCGTCGTCCGGCGAGGCTTCCAAGGCTTCGGCCAACAGGGAGATGGCACCAACGGGGGTCTTGAGTTCGTGGGATACGTTGGCCACGAAGTCGTTGCGGATCTCTTCGGTGCGCGTAATTTCCGTGCGGTCGTCCGCCAGCAGGAGGATGTATTCCCAGCCGAGCATCGCCGCGCGCACCTGGACCACAATTGTTCCCTTGCCCAGCGGACCGCGCGGGAGCTCATACTGCTCCTCCAGGATCACGCCATCGCGGCGGACTTTCGCTGTCATGTCGAGGAGCTGTTTGTGGACCACTGTGTGGCCGCGAACCAATCCGTAGGCGTAGGCTGCAGGGCTGGCCCGAACCACGCCGTCGATAGCGTCCACCACTACAAAAGCCCGTCCGACGACCGAAAGGACTTCGGCGGCTCCCTCTGGAAGCAACGGCTCCGCAACATCCAGATCAACGATCCGGCGCTGCCGTTCGCTGATCCTGAACGCGAGCATGCCAAAGACGCCCAACGACAGGCCCACCAGGCCTGCGACGACACCTATCAGCAACGGATCCACCCGTCCAGCTTATGCTGAGAAAACACAGCAAAGTATGGATTCGGTGCTAAACGCGGACGGTTCAACTAACGTTCATCTAAAGATGCGCAACAGTTCACGGGCTGCTGCCAGAGTTGCTAGTTGGACTGCCAATGGTTTGAAATCCACCGCCCGTCACGGGAACCGGATTTCCAAGGAAAGGACGCCTTAGTGCGCAAGGTTTTTCAGGAGGAGCTCACCCAGGTAGGTGACGACCTCATCGAGATCTCCAAGCTCGTTCACGAAGCAATCACGAAGGCCACCACCGCCTTCGAAGGCGCCGACGTCGATCTTGCCCAGGATGTCATCGCGGCCGACGCCCGGATCGACTTCCTGCAGAACAGCCTCGACGAGCGGGCCATCGACATCCTGGCATTGCAGGGCCCCGTTGCCAGCGATCTCCGCATGATCGTGGGTTCGCTGCGCATGAGCGCCTCGTTGGAGCGCATGGGCGACCTTGCCCGCCACGTCGCCCAGCTCGCCCGCCTCCGCTACCCCGCTACCGTCATCCCGTCGTCGCTGACCCAGACCTTCAAGGCCATGGCACAACACGACATCGACATCACCGGCAAGGTCATCGAGCTCCTCGAGACCCGCAACCTGGAAGTTGCCCGGGACATCCTCAAGACCAACATCGCCGTGGACGACCTCCACCTCAGCGTCTTCAAGGCAATCGCCGCTCCTGAGTGGAATGAAACCGCCTCCACCACCGTGGACGTTGCCCTTGCGAGCCGCTACTTCGAGCGTTTCGCTGACCATGGCGTCTCCGTAGCCCGGAAGGTCACCTACCTGGTGACGGGCGAATGGCAGCCGGAAGGCTTCTAGCACTACTGGGTTAAACACGACGGCGGCCGGTCACCGAGAGTGACCGGCCGCCGTCGTTTAACGGCCTCGTAGCTGGTGCCGCGGGCGAGCTGCGTCCAAGGGAGGAACGACCGAGCAGCCGCCGCGGCACCAGCGGAGAGTTTACTTTTTGCCCTGGTTCGCAACCGCGAGGATGGCCTCGGCTGCTGCGTCGGGGTCGAGGTAGGTGCCGCCGGGGGTGATCGGCCGGAAGTCCTCGTCCAGTTCGTACACCAGCGGGATACCCGTGGGGATGTTCAAGGAGGCAATTGCTTCGTCGCTGATGCCGTCGAGGTGCTTGACCAGCGCGCGCAGGGAGTTGCCGTGGGCGGTGACCAGCACGGTCTTGCCAGCCTTCAGGTCTTCTTTGATGTCCGATTCCCAGTACGGGAGGAGGCGGACCAGGACGTCCTTGAGGCACTCGGTGCGGGGCAGGGCGTCGCCAAGGTCCGCGTAGCGGGGGTCGCGTGCCTGCGAGAATTCGCTGTCGTCGGACAGGGGCGGCGGCGGGGTGTCGTAGCTGCGGCGCCACTCCATGAACTGCTCTTCACCGTATTCGGCGAGGGTCTGGGCCTTGTCCTTGCCTTGAAGGGCGCCGTAGTGGCGTTCGTTGAGCCGCCAGTCGCGCTTCACGGGAATCCAGCCGCGGTTGGCTTTGTCCAGTGCCATGTTGGCGGTGTTGATGGCGCGCTTCAGGAGCGAGGTGTAGAGCACGTCCGGGAGAATGTTGTTCTCTACCAGGAGCTCCCCACCGCGCACTGCTTCTTCGCGGCCTTGGTCGTTCAGGTCAACGTCCACCCAACCGGTGAACAGGTTCTTGGCGTTCCATTCGCTGTGGCCGTGGCGCAGCAGAATCAGCTTGTAAGTCATGGTTTTCATCCTAGCCGAGCAGTCCCCGCCGCTGCCGGGCGTTACGTCCTGCGGATAGAGTGGACGCCGTGGTGCAGAAAGCGGAACGGGTGGGCTCTCCCCGGGGCAGGAGCGGGAAGCCGGTTGGCAACATCACCCGCGGCACCACGAATCCGAACCGTATGCGTCGCTTGGACCGCTGGCTTGCCGGCCCGCAAGCGTGGCGGCTGCGCGCCGCCGTCGAGCCTTTAGTGGTGGACCTGGGCTATGGCGCCTCGCCGGCCACCGCCGTCGAGCTTTTCGAACGGCTGCAGGCCGTCCGGCCGGATGTCCGCGTCTGCGGAATCGAGATCGAGCCTGAGCGGGTGCGGACCGCGAAACCATTGGAGCGGCCCGGTCTCAGCTTTCATGTTGGCGGTTTTGAAGTGCCGGTGCCCGGAGATCCGATCATGGTGCGCGCGTTCAATGTCCTCCGCCAGTATGAGGAAGCGGATGTTCCAGCGATCTGGAACTTAGTGCAGTCCCGCTTGGCGCCGGGCGGCTTGTTCATCGATGGCACGTGCGATGAGATCGGCCGCCGGGTCACGTGGGTGGCGCTGGATCCTGAACGTCCACTCAGCCTGAGCTTTTCCGTGCGGTTCGGCAGTTTCGAGCTGCCGTCCGACGTCGCCGAACGGCTGCCCAAGGCCCTTATTCATCGGAACGTTCCCGGCGAGCCGATCCATACCTTCCTTCAGGCCATGGACAAGGCGTGGCTTGAGGCCGCGCCGCTGGCATCGTTCGGGAGCCGGCAGCGCTGGGCAGGGATGTGCCGTTCGTTGCGCGACGCCGGATGGCCGCTTCAGGACGGACCGTCGCGTTGGCGTCTTGGCGAAGTGACGGTGGCGTGGGACGCGGTGGCACCGCTTTGACGCCGATCTGACGGCAGCCTTAACGCGGGTTGGCGAGCAACCGGGGTTTACCAGGGTCCGTAGGGGCCCACATTGCGGTTGCCACCACTCCCGGCTTCGCGGAGCGCAGGGCGGACATCGGCAAGGTAGACGCAGGACGCAGTAACTGCCGCGATGCCGAAGAGGCCGAGCCCGCTGCCCCCGGTCAGTACTGTCAGCGCGCCGATCGCGAACGCGATGCCGGTCAGGGCCAACCAGAAAGTCTTGGTGCGCTTGGACGCGGCCACAAACAGGGACGGTCGGTGCCGCAGGCAATCCGCGAAGGCCCAGATCTCCAGGGCCAGGGCCACCAAGCCGAGGATGAAATACACGGCGTTGGTGACAATAGCGATCAAGAATTTTCCGTCCACGCCCTTTAGCCTAACCGCCCAGCGACTTCAGTGCTTGTTCAAGGTCGGACCAAAGGTCTTCAACGTTCTCAATCCCGACGCTCAGCCGCACCAGGTTCTCCGGAACGCTGAGCGGCTCAGCCGTATGCCGCCGTCGACGTTCAATCAGGGACTCGACCCCGCCCAAAGACGTCGCAGGCAACCAGAGCTGCAGCGCGCGGACCAGTTCGTCGGCGGCTTGCGCGCCGGTGCGGGTCTCGTCACCGGCGATCTGGATGCAAAGAATCGAGCCGAAGCCCTTCATTTGCTCCTTGGCCCGGGCGTGGCCCGGGTCTGTTGCCAAACCCGGGTAGCGGATGGCCTCGACGCGCGGGTGCGTGCTCAAACGCTCCGCGAGCGTTGCTGCCGACGCTTGCGAACGCTCAATCCGCAGCGCCAAAGTACGCAGGCCCCGCAACGCAAGCCACGATTCGAACGGACCGGCGATGCCGCCGTGGATGATCCGGTGGTGAAGCAACCGTTCACGCAATTCAGGATTGGACGTCACCAGCGCGCCAAGGACAACGTCCGAATGCCCGGCCAGGTACTTGGTCACCGAGTGAAGTACGACGTCGGAACCCAGCTTCAGCGGCTGCTGCACCAGAGGCGTGGAGAAGGTATTGTCCGTGACCACGATCGCGCCGGCGGCGTGGGCGGCTTCGGTGAGGCTCCGGACGTCGGCGATGCCGAGCATGGGGTTGGTGGGGCTTTCGAGCCACAGAAGGTCGGCGGTTTTTCCTTCGGCCGGGGCGATGAGAGCCTTGACTGCCTCAGTGTCCGCGATGTCCACGGTACGCAGTTCCAGGAAGCCTTTTTCAGCGAGTTCGGTGGCCATCACCAGCGAGCCGGCGTAGCTGTGGGACGGCATGACCACTACGCCGCCAGCGGGTACCAGCGACAGTGCCGAACTGACCGCTGCGAGGCCGGACGCGTAGAGCAGGCCAGGGAGTTCAGCGCCTTCTAATTTTGCCAGTGCGTCCTCGAAGGGATCCCATGTGGGGTTCGCGTAACGGCCGTAGCCGCGGTCGCCGTCGCCGAGGGAGCCGGTTCCGAAGTATGTGGAGGACAGGACGATGGGCGGATTCACCGGTTCATCATGCTTGCGCTCGGGGCGGCCCGCAGCCACCACAACGGTTTCCGGGGACAAATCCGCGGCGTGCTGGTTGGAAAGGCTCATGGATTCAGCGTAGTCGCGGGCGAGCCTGTGGATGAAAGCCGTTACGTTTGCGGCTGCTCGGTAGGCTAGACAGGTGAGTATTCAGAGCCCCGGTCTTTTCATCGCCTTCGAAGGCGGGGACGGAGCCGGCAAGTCCACCCAGGCCGCCCGGCTCTTCGACGCCCTTGAGTCGCGGGGGCTGTCTGTGCTGCGCACCCGGGAGCCAGGCGGCACACCCATTGGCGAAAAGCTGCGTTCCCTTGTTTTGGATCACGGCCATGGCACCATCGATGCCCGCACTGAAGCACTCATGTTCGCAGCGGCCCGGGCCGCGCATGCGAGCCAAGTGATCCGGCCGGCACTCGCCGCCGGACGCGTGGTCATCACCGATCGCTATATCGACTCGTCCGTTGCCTATCAAGGTGCGGGACGGGGGCTGGGGGCCGAAGGCGTGCTATCCCTCAACGAGTGGGCTACGGAGGGCTTGCATCCGGACCTGACAGTACTGCTCGACGTCGAACCCTCTGACGGCAGGGAACGCCGCACCGCCGGCGACGCGGCAGAAGACCGGCTGGAATCGGAACCCGATGAGTTCCATACCGCTATCCGCCACGCTTTCTTGGACCTCGCCGCTGCTGCCCCCGCGAGCTACCTGGTCCTGCCCGCCAAATCCGATATCGAAACGTTGGCCGCGGAGATCCTGGCCCGTGTAAATGTTCTCCTGGCCGAGCGTGGCTTGGTGGCGGAAGCGCGCGATGCGGATGTCCGTCCGTGAGCGTCTGGGATGACCTCCAAGGCCAGGCGCCCGTCGTCGCGCAGCTGAAGCAGGCAGCACAGGGCGACGCCGGGCTCACCCACGCCTGGCTGTTCACTGGCCCTCCCGGGTCAGGCCGCTCCAACGCGGCGAAGGCTTTTGCCGCGGCCTTGAATTGCGAGCAGGACGACGTCACCCTCCGCGGCTGTGGCGTCTGCCCGGCCTGCCACACTATCCTCGGTGAAACGCATTCGGACGTGACGTTCGTACGCACCGAAAAAGTCACCATCACCATCGACGAAGCCCGTGAGCTCGTGTCCAAAGCAGGCGACCGGCCGTCCACTGGCCGGTGGCGGATCATCGTGGTGGAAGATGCAGACCGTATGGCGGAACGAACCACGAATGTCCTGCTCAAAGCCATCGAAGAACCAACTCCCCGCACCATCTGGATGCTGTGCGCGCCGTCTCCGGCGGACGTTCTGGTCACTATCCGTTCGCGCTGCCGTCCGGTGAGCTTACGCCTTCCGCCGGCCTCGGATGTCGCCGCCCTCCTGGTAAGACGGGACGGCGTTGATCCCCAACTTGCCGACAGGGCAGCACGCGCCGCGCAAAGCCATATCGGCATCGCCCGCAGGCTTGCCCGTGACGCCGACGCCCGCGAACGTCGCCTTGAAACTGTCCGCATTCCCCTCGGTCTCCGTGGCGTAACCGCTGCCGTAATGATGGCGGAGAAGTTGGTCAAGATCGCAACGGACGAGGCAAATAGTTCCAACGATGAGCGCGACGCCGCAGAGAAGGCCGCCTTGCTGGCAAGCCTCGGCGCGCCTGAGTCGGGCACGCTGCCACCGTCCATGCGCAGCCAGGTCAAGCAGTTGGAGGACGACCAGAAGCGCCGGGCGAAGCGTTCCATCACCGACTCATTGGACAGGACCCTGACCGACTTGCTGTCCTTTTACCGGGACGTCCTGATTATCCAATTAGGGAACGCGGTGGAGCTGGTCAACGTTGAGCTCAAGAGCGAGCTTGAAGATTTCGCCGGCCGTTCCACCCCGGAATCCACCCTCGCCCGGATGGATGCCATCAACACAGCCCGGGTCCGCATCACCACCACCAACGTGGCGCCGCTGTTGGCGGTCGAGTCCATGGCGACGAGCCTCATCCAGCAATAGGAGAATCCATGAAGTCCGCATCCCGCCGGCCCGCCGGTGCCCCTTCAAGGGACCTGTCTGCCCGGCCTGCTGCGGGCGGCGGCGCCCGGACTGCTGCGGTCGGCGGCGCCCGGCGGCGCGTGCTCGCGGCGCTGTGCTTGGCGCTCGCCTCCACGTTGGTGCTGAGTGCATGTTCCCTGCCGTTCTTGCCGACGCCCACTGCGAAGCCCACAACCAACACGGTTGATCCGTCCATCGCGGCATCGGCACCCGAAGGCTTGGAGAAGTACTACTCGCAGAAAGTGGAGTGGAGTTCATGCGAGGAGGGCTTCCAATGCGGCAAGGTCCGCGTTCCCATGGACTACGAAAAGCCGGAGTCGGAGGAAATAACCCTCTCCACCATCAAATTGGCGAGCACGGGGACCAAACAGGGGTCCATTCTGGTGAACCCCGGCGGGCCCGGCGGCTCCGGCGTGGATTTCGTGAAGGACGCCGGCAACACGCA
The DNA here is from genome assembly GCF_040684895.1 of Paenarthrobacter sp. NPDC089322. Classification (NCBI taxonomy): domain Bacteria; kingdom Bacillati; phylum Actinomycetota; class Actinomycetes; order Micrococcales; family Micrococcaceae; genus Paenarthrobacter; species Paenarthrobacter sp. NPDC089322. The sequence continues at coordinate 54,857 of NZ_JBFBGW010000021.1, read as the reverse complement.
TTTCACCCAGAAGCTCCGCACCAACTTCGACATCGTCGGCTTCGATCCCCGCGGCGTCAAGAGGTCTGCGCCTGTCGAGTGCATGTCGGATGCCGAACGGGATGCGTCGCGGGAGATGGTGTTCCGTAAGGACACGGATGAAGGCTTGGCCGCCGCCTTGGAATTCAACAAATCAGTGGCTGAACAGTGTGCCGAAAAGACCGGCCCGGTGCTGGGGCACATCGATACCGTGAGCGCGGCGAAGGACCTGGATATCCTGCGCGCCGTGATGAACGAAGCCAAGCTCAACTATCTTGGCTACTCCTACGGGACGTTCCTAGGCTCCACCTACGCGTCGCTGTTCCCCGACAATGTGGGACGCCTCGTTCTGGACGGTGCCGTGGATCCGTCCATCAGCAATGAAGAACTGACCGCAGGACAAGCCCGGGCGTTTGAAAAAGCCCTCCGCGCGTACGTTGCTGACTGCCTGCGACAGAACTCCTGCCCGCTGAGTGGGTCCGTGGACAACGGGATCCAGGAGATCAGGGAACTCATCAACGCAGTGGATCGGGATCCGCAAACGGCCAAGGACGGCAGGCTCGTCACGGGCCCCGACTTCGTCAACGGCATTTACCTGCCGCTCTACGACGACCAAAGCTGGCCCGCCCTGACGCAGGCTTTGGATAGCGCCTTCTCCGGAGACGTTTCACAAATGCTGCGCATCGCCGATCTTGGTGCCGACCGGGAGCCGAACGGCAAGTACAGCTCCAACTCAGCCTTCGCATTCAACGCGATCAACTGCCTCGATTACCCGATGGTCATGGACACGGCCGGGATGCGGGCAGAGGAAGCACGCCTTAAGCAGGAGTCGCCTACTTTCGGGGCCTTCTTCGCCTACGGTGGCGTGAGCTGCAAGGACTGGCCTTACAAGAGCACCCGGACACCCGCGCCCGTGGAATACACCGGGTCTGCCCCGATCGTCGTCATTGGAACCACGGGCGATCCAGCCACACCGTTGGAGTGGGCACAGTCGTTGCGCAAGCAGCTTGAGAATGCCGCGTTGATCACCTGGGAAGGTGAGGGGCACACAGCGTACGGCCGCTCCAACACATGCGTCAGCACCGCCGTCGACGATTACTTTGTTGACGGCAAGCTGCCGCAGGACGGGCTGCAGTGCTAGCCGCCCTGCGGCCCTAGAAGTGACGGGCTTCGTGCTTCTCCAGCAGGAGCGAAAGCTGCTTAATGGAGTCCACGACGACGTTCGCTCCCGCCGCGCGGAGCGTCGCCTCCGAGTGCGAGCCGGTCAAGACGCCCGCCACCAGGGATGCCCCCGCGCGTACGCCGGACAGCATATCTGAGCTGGTGTCCCCAACGACGGCCACTTCCCGGACATCGTCGAGGTCGAGGGCGAGTACTGCCGTGAGGATCATGTCCGGGTAGGGCCTGCCACGTCCAGCGTCCGCCGGGCAGAGGCTCAAGTCAGCCAGGCCCATCCAGCCCAGGGACTCAAGGACCATGTTCTGTGTGTGCCGGCCGAACCCGGTGGCCAGGCACACTTGCATGCCGGATTCACGCATCCACAGGATCGCGTCCTCGGCGCCCGGAATCGGGCGGACGCCGCCGTCCTCAATGAGCTCGTCGTACGCCTTCTCAAAGACCTTGTTGGCGCTCTCTGCGACAGCGGCGTCGCTGAAGAGGTGGCTGAAGACCGTCATCTTCGAGAAGCCCATGGTGTCGCGCGCGTAGCCGAGCATGCTCTCGAAGCGGCTGCTGCCCGGTTCGACGCCAGCCTCCGCCAGCGCCCGGGACATCGCCTGATCGGTGCGACCGTCGTCGGTAATGGTGGTTCCCACCATGTCCACCACGGCCAGCCGCAACCGGTTGGGTGTCTGGTGGGCGTCCCTGGTCATTGCGTCCCCGGTCATTGCGCGGCTCCTTCGGCTCTTGGTACACCGGTTCCCCCGGCGACGGCTGATTCCCCAGCTTCCGGCGGCCGGGAAAAGTCGGCCTGAACCCGGCCCGACGCCCGGGTGAACATCCCCGCAACGGCGGTCACTGCCATCGTTTTGACCCGGAAGCCGTGCCTCTATTACAGTTATGTCTTGCGTGATCGGCCGGGAAACCAGCAGATGGACGCGGTGCTTCCTTAGCTCAGTCGGTAGAGCGTTTCACTCGTAATGAAAAGGTCATCAGTTCGATTCTGATAGGAAGCTCGGAACAAACCCCCTAGAAATCAAGGTTTCTAGGGGGTTTTTCACTGACTGGTAGACAAACGGGGAATCTTATGCGTTCCCCGTTTTTTCTTTCAGTTCCCAGCGTGTTCGTCACTTTTTCGTCACCATCGCCGAAGGCCAATCCGAACTAAGCGCTACGGCTGCACGGTGTACACCTCGCCACGGCATCAGGTGATGAGATCACTTCCAGCCTTGTGGCAGAGTGATCCCATGACTCTTGGGGAATCCGCGCTCAAATACTCTCGGTCCATTGCCTCGGCCGCCGCCGCTGGGGTGGACGCCGAACCTGAAGCCCAGCTAACAGTCCCCGTTCACGACCTGCTGGTAGCACTGACCGACAGCGAAGGCTTGGGGCGTCTAGACCTTCTGCGGGAAGCACAGCTCACCGGGCTTCGTCCCGATTTTGCGGCCCTCTTAGATGGACGGGCTTGCGGCTGGGTGGAGCTGAAAGCTCCTGGCCATTCCGTTGAGGGTGAGCAGTGGAAAGGACGCGAGAAGAAACAGTGGGCATTACTTGCCGAGCTGGACTCGCTCATCGTGACCGACGGACACGCGGTTGTTCTTTACAACACAGGCCTGAAGGTCGCAGAGGCAACGATGCCTGTGGTTGCCGATGGTTGGGACGCCAGCGGGTTGGTCGATCTCCTGCGACTCTTTTCCAGTGCGCGACCTCGCACGATTAAGCGAGTTTCAGAACTGGCATCACGGCTGGCGCCTCTCGCGAAGCTGCTGAGGGAGCGGGTCCTAGCGGGACTCCAGCCAGAAACGCCTGTCGCTGCAATATCTGCGGCAAAGAAAGCATGGTCCGCAAACGTTCATGAAGGCGTCTCGGACAAGGACTTCGCTTCCGATTTGGCCCAGGTAGTCTCCTACTCGCTGGCAATAGCCGCTCTAAGGGGCCACGCTGACACGAATCATGACAACTTCTTGAGCTTGACCGAGGCACGGGACTTTCTTCGAGGACCGAACGGCGTGCTGGCGGCAGCCCTAGGTCCCGCGCTCGAAGTATCGGGACTCTATCAGTCCTTGGCACCCGAAATCGGTGCAATCGAACGCCTGGCTTCAGTCGTGGACGCGGGCGCCATAGCGGCCTCGAAAGATTCGAGAGGCGAGCCATGGCTGTGGTTCTACGAAGATTTCCTGGAGAAGTACGACGCGAAGGCCCGTAAAGAGGCAGGGGTCTACTACACCCCAACGAACGTCGTGGAATGTCAGGTGAGGCTTGTCGATCAGATTCTTATCGAGGAGCTGGGTAAGCCGCTCAGTTTTGGCGACCAAGAAGTGGTCACGCTAGATCCAGCAACAGGATCAGGCACTTACCCGCTTGCAGTCCTTGACCAGGCCGCACTCGTCGCGGAGCGCGAACGCGGTGCCGCAGGCCCTCGGCAAGTCGCCAAATCTCTTGCGGCCAACGTGATGGCCTTCGAACTCCTTCCGGGCCCCTACGCGGTTTCCCATCTTCGGATTGGGCAGCGGCTTGCCGAAATTGCAGGAACCCTGACACCGCCCGAGGAGGTGCGGGTGTACCTCACTGACACTCTCGAAGATCCTGTCGCTGCCCCTCCTATGTTGGGGGTCTGGGGCGACGTTGCGGTGCTCGCCGAAGAGCGGGCAAAGGCAGCCGACGTGAAACGTTTGCAACCCGTAACTGTAGTGATGGGAAACCCACCCTATAAACGCCGTACAGCCAGCTCTGGTGGTGGCTGGGTCGTCCACCCTTCAAACGGCCGCTCATTATTTGCCGACATCACTGAAGCTGCGCAAAAGCACGGCGTGATTTTCAGTGCCATGCGGAGCATCTATGACGACTACGTATACTTCTGGCGCTGGGCAATCTGGAAGGCATTCGAGCAGAGCCCCTCAGGCCCTGCCGTTGTATCTTTCATAACAAGCTCATCCTGGCTGCGAGGCCCCGCCTTCGTCGGTCTGCGGGAACTCGTTAGATCCGTAGGGGATGAGGTTTGGATCGTCGATTTAGGCGGAGAGGGCCGCGGCGCTCAGCGTGAAGAGAACATATTCTCCATTCAGACACCTGTAGCCGTGGTTACGATTTTTAGGCGTGGAGCAACCACAGCGGAACCAGCCGTGGTGCGGTATAGGCGTGTGTCTGGTGCCGCAGGGGAAAAGCTGGCTGCTCTAACAACAATTCAGGCGCCCAAGATAGACCCAGACGGCTGGCAGACCCTCACTGTCGATGCTGGCGGCGTTCTACTTCCGGCCTCTGAGGACGATATCTGGGACGCGATGCCAGCCGTGACGGACCTCTTCCCATGGCAGCAGCCAGGGGTCATATTTGGGCGTTCGTGGGCAACTGCACCCTCGCCGTCTGTGTTGAAGGCCAGGTGGGCGGCATTGCTTGCGCGCGTTGACGCGAAAGAGCGTGCTGAAGCGTTTGTCACTGCACCCACCGGGCGAAATATCCATACCACCGTGACGGGTCTGACCCGACTATCGGACCTCCCGCCCGACGCGCCACACAAGCCCATAGTCCGACTTGCGTACCGGAGTTTCGATGCCCAATGGACCTTCCAAGACCCGAGAGTTGCGCTCCTAGAGCGGCCTTCCCTCTGGGCGAGTGTCTCTGACAAACAGATCTTTATATCCACGCTTGCCACCACGCCTCTTGGAAGTGGACCGGCTCTCACTGCAAGCGTCTACGTACCTGACTTCCACCACTTCAGCGGACGCGGAGGAAAGGATGTCATTCCGCTCTATCGTGACGCCGCCGGACAACAACCGAATGTCACTCACGGACTTTTGGATGTTCTAGGAACCCGGTTGGGGCGAGCAGTCTCTGCCGAGGACCTGGCGGCCTATACCTATGCCGTTCTCAGTCATCCTGCCTACGAGCAGACTTTCCACGAGCAACTCTCACGCCCCGGGCCTCGCCTGCCATTGACCGCGAACCTAGCTCTGTTCAATGAGGCTGTCGGTCTAGGCGAACAGCTTTTGTGGCTCCAGACCGGCGCGCAACGATTTAGCTCGACCACTAGTGGGCGTGGCAACAGAATCCCCAACATTGATGGGATCGGGTGGGAAACGCCTGTTACCGCGCTGCCCGACTCGCGCGCTGACATTTCCTACGACGAGCAGACACGCCAACTCAAGATAGGTGACGGCCGCATTTCCGGTATCCGGAGGGAAGTGTGGGAGTTCTCTGTCTCAGGATTCCCTGTCGTGGAACGGTGGATCGGCTCGCGCACACGCAAGGGCGTGGGACGAGCATCGAATCCTAAACTGGCGACCCCGCTTGACTTGATCCGCCCTCAAGAATGGGAAGACTCGTGGAACGACGAGATCCTAGATCTCCTCAGGATGCTGACCCACACGTTGGACCTTTACCCGATGCAAAGCGATTTGCTGGCCAAGATTATTGCAGATGAGCTGATTGCGGTTGAAGATCTTCCAAGCCCGTCCCCCAGTGAGCGGGCCGCCCCCAAGGTCTAAAGGAGGTCTAGCAGCTACGGTCTACCGACCGCACTTCATGGACGCGTGCAAAAGAGGAAATGGCACTACATGGCCGAACTGTCGCCCTCTGTTTGAATCTCATCACCCGTATCCGAACAGCAGCGGTTGTCTGGCTGGTGCAGCTACTCTTTGAGGGGCAGCACACTTAGAAGAACTGTTAACGAGCTTGAGTGTGCCTAGGCTCGCGACCGATGATGGGGAAAAGATGACCGACAACAACTCTTTTGCGACCATGGGGTTTAAGACGAGAGCGAAGACTCTCCGCAAACCGTCCAGCCCTGAAGACTTGTTCTCAGACTTGCCGCGTCGGCCGCAAGGGGTCCCCGCTCTATGGTCTCATCAAGCCGACCAGCTCCGGACGTATCACTCGCTGTACAAGGACTCCGCCAACGTTGCCCTGGAGCTTCCCACAGGCTCGGGAAAGACACTTGTCGGACTTCTGATAGCTGAATGGCGACGTAGGGCCTTGGACCAACGAGTTGTTTACGCCTGCCCCACAGTGCAACTCGCTCGGCAGGTAAACACTGCCGCGTTGAATGAAGGGATACCCACAGTCCTTCTGACAGGCAAGAGCTCCAATTGGGATCCCCGAGAGAAACTCATGTATGCCTCGGGCGCGGCCGTCGCCGTCACCACTTACAACCACGTTTTCAACAGCAATCCGAAGTTCGCAGATGCTGGGACGCTGGTTTTTGATGATGCCCACGCGGCGGAAAACTACGTAGCAGAGTCCTGGGCTCTTAAGATCCCTGCATCCGGCAAAGCCTACACCGCTCTATTGGATGTGCTTCGACCTAGCCTCCCAGAAGATCTCGTAACTCGACTTGCAGGGTCTGTTGCGCTTCCCGACCAGCCCGATGTCGATATACGCCTTCTTCCGGTATCGGTTGTCGACCATCACAAGACGGAGATAGAAACAGCACTTCAAGCGTCACTGCCCGATGACGACAAGTGGAACTTCTCGCGGCTCCGTTCCAACCTAGCCTCCTGCCTCTTCTACGTTAACGGCCGTGGCATGTACCTCCGCCCGATGATTCCGCCTACCTTCGACCACCCTGCTTTCGTTGACCCGGCTCAGCGGGTATATCTTTCCGCAACCCTCGGTCGTTCCGGAGAGCTGGAGCGCGCCTTCGGTATCGCTTCCGTCGAGCGTGTTCCAGTACCGCAACAGTGGGACCGAACGGGCAGCGGGCGGCGGTTCTTCGTGTTTCCCGACTTCGTCAACCACGAAATATCTGCCCCCGAATATGATGGCTACTTTGGGGCAGACATCATGAAAAGAACAGGCAAACAACTGGTCCTCACAACGAGTCAGAAGGACGCAGACACAGTGGCAAAGTCTCTTGGCCTCAAAGCAGAGGACAAGTTCGAAGTTCGGGACCCCGAGGGCTTTTCCAACTTCCTCAAGGCCGAGTCTGGCACTCTGTTGGCACCGAATCGATATGACGGAATGGACCTAGCAGACAACGCCTGCCGGATGATGTTGATGGTCGGCCTCCCAGCGTTCAGCCATATGCAGGATTCATTTTTTGATCAAAGGCTTAGGGCTAAGGAAGTCTTAGGGGAAAGGGTCCAGACTCGCATCGTGCAGGGTCTGGGGCGGTGTACTCGCGGGCCCAAGGACTATGCAGTCGTTGTGGTCGAAGGAGAAGACCTCGTGCACTACTTATCCCGAAAAGAAAATGTCAGTAGCCTCCCGATCGAGCTGCAAGCGGAAATCAGTTTCGGCATGACCACGAGCGATGTCTCCAGGGAGCACCTGTTGCAGCTCGTTGATAGCGCGTTGAGTCAAGACGAGCTTTGGCAGACACAGGCGGAGCCCGAGATAGCAGATCTGCGTACCTCGGCCCAGAAGGCAGAAAGTTCCGCAATAGTAAACCTGGGTGAAAACGCGGGCCGAGAGGTGCAAGCCTGGCGTGCGGCCTGGGCTCAGAACTGGCAAGAGGCTGGACGCCTCGCGCTTGATGTATACGAACATTTAACCGACTCTGGACTCAAGTCGTATAGAGCCCTATGGGCCTACCTCGCTTACTCGTGGATTTCTTTGAGCAAGCCTGAAGCTTCCTCGGAGACTTTGCGGAAAGCCACTGAGATGCTCTCTCAGGCTCATAGGGCTACCTACGGAACGACCTGGTTGAAAGAGCTGCAGACGTACGCTTCGGACAGCCTGCAGCTTGACAGCGTAGATGAATCAGCTGTTGATGCGATTGTCGCTTACAAAGAGGGCCCAGCTGCCTCGGCAACGAAGTACGACGCAACCAGCAGCAAAATGAATGCAGCGCTAATGCAACCAGATTCTGCGGAATATGAAGGTGGCTTGCAGATACTGGGGAAACTGCTTGGCGCCGCGGAATCCTACAAGCCGTCCTTCAAAGGTCGGACCGACTGTGTTTGGATTTGGGACGAATGCTGGGTATCCATTGAGGCAAAGAGTGAACAACGCAGCGGCGGCCTGCTAAGCATGGAGTATGTCCGGCAAGCCAACACGCAACTGGACTCATTGGCGGCTGATCGAAAGGCAGAGTCCGTGCCGGAAGGCAGCTTTACCGTGGTGGCCTCACCCCGGTTGGTGGTTGATCCTGATGCAGTGCCAATCGCTCGAGAGTGGCTGTATCTCGTGAACACGACAGAAGTGTTGAGGCTGGGGCTAGATGCTGACCGCGCTTGGAAAGCCATCCGGACAATTTCGACCGCTGACACTGATCATCGAGCAAGAATTGCAAGGGTGTTCTGGGAACATGGCGTTCTGCCGTCCCAGGTTAAGGAACGGTTAACTCGCAACCCTGTGAGGTAGTGCGCAAGCTGCTAAGCCAATGCGCGGGCCACATCGTAGCCTGCAGCCTTCTCTAGAGAGTGCCGCGCACGGTCGTACCGGCGTGTGGTGCGGGGGTCGGCATGACCCATGCTGTCCTGAAGATCGTGCAAGGACGTTCCTGCGTCCAGAGCCAATGTGGCGAACGTGTGCCGCAAAGAGTGGGGACTGATGCGCCCGGCAACACCAGCAGCTCGAGCCAGTCGTTGTACGGTACGGAACGCCTCAGATGCCGCCCACCGATTGCCGGTTGCCGTCGTGAACAGCGGCAGGCCACCACCTGGTGTACCTGCCACCAGCTCACCTCCGGTGGTTCCAAGGTAGGCATTCAGGGCCTCTACGGCAGGAGCCGGCACGGCTACCTTGCCATCCTTCCCGCCTTTGCGCCGGATGCTCAGCGTCCGGTGTCCGGTGTCGTGGCCGTAGTCGGTGGTGCTGGCATTCAGCGCCTCGCTGAGCCGAATTCCGGTGAACAGCAGGAGGGATACCAGCGCGTCGGAGCGTGGGCCGTCAGCCCGCGCCGCCGCTAGCAACGCCCGCGCCTGCTCTTTGGTCATCCCCTCAGTGCTGGAGTGGTCCGCGTCCACCTTCGGACGCTTCACCAGCTCCACCGGATTGCCACCTGTAATCAGGTCAGCGGTTACCGCGTAGCGGTAGAAGCTGGACAGCGCCGCCAGCTTTGCCGCCACCGTGGCCGGAGACAGATTGGCCAGCGCGTGGCGGTAGCCGTCGATAATCGGACGCTTTACCGTCAGCAGGTCCAATCCCCTGGCATCCAGCCAGGAACAGAAGTCAGTCACGCTCCGGTCGTAAGCACGGATCGTGTGCGGCGAAGTCTGTGCCAGCTTCCACGCACTAATGGCGTGGCGATAGCGCTGCTCGTTCCCTACCGGGGTGCTGATCGGTTCGAGTGTCATGCACACATGATAACGGACATTATCGTGTTGGCTGTCACATTCACGGCCCTATGAGAATTTGCAGCATTGATGGCTCATCTCGTATTCGTCGGATTTTCGCGACGAGACCGCCCGGGGTGCAAAGCGTCACCTTACTCAGCACCGCGCCGCCCCGCTTAGCTTCTTATGATCCCGCCTGCCGCGCTTTCATGTTTTACTAAGACGAGGGGGTGAGAAAGATGACCATTACGCTGGAGCGGCCGACCGCGGACACGGCCATTGAAGTAGTCATCGACACCACCAACAGGATCCCGGTTCCAACATTCGCCACAATCCTTAATCAGCTGTCATGGTCCTTGGACGAAATCGACAGGACCACTCGTCCGGGCAAGAATGCGCGGGTGGAGTGGGGAATTGTCGAAGTTAGCGGATCCAAATCAATACATGCATGGCTGGCGCCGATCACTATGCCCCCGTCAGTCGACATGGGAACAGTCAGTTCTGCTGCCCGAGGCTTGGTCTCCGGCCTAGACGGGCTCGCCACGACACCCGAAATTCCCCAACTTTTTACAGCCTCCACGGTTCGACGTGTTGAGCGCGTGAGCAGTTCTATTTCCAAAGGTCGCGTTGACGCCATACGTGTCTCCAGCGTAAATGGCAGTCGCAGTGAAACAGTCTTGACGGCCGATACAGCTAAGAACGCTCACGATGCCGTGACTGGATCTAGGACAAGTTGGGGCAGCGTAACCGGCATCTTGGACGTGCTGGACAGCCGTCATAGACATGGCGTTCGGGCACAGGTCTACGTGCCAATGGAGCGACGTGCTGTGATGATCCAGGCGTCGCCGGAACACGTTGCCAAACTGAAGGAATGTTGGGGGCAAGAAGTCGTGGCACATGGACAGCTGAAAAGAAATAGCCGGGGGCAGGTGATCAGCCTCGGGCTCACTTTACTCGAAGAGCACCGCGCTGCAGCTGCGGTGTCTCCGTGGACGCTTTTAGGTGCAAGTCCAAACTTCACCGGATCCCTTTCGACGGACGAGTACATGGAGGTGACCCGTGGCCGCTAAGCCCCCCGCCACACGCGTGTATCTCGACACATGTCCCATTATCAGCGTGATCAAACAAGAGCCTGGCCTTTGGAAGGAGGGGCTAAAGGTTCTTCTTGCAATGGACCGCGGCGACATTCAGATTGTTGCTTCCACACTGCTCCTTGTAGAACTTTCAGGGTACAACGGAGCGCTAAAGGAAGCTGATCAGGATTCCATGATCGACCGGTTCCTGCGACAGTCCAAGATTCATTGGGTTGAGGTTGACGTAAGCATCGCCAGTGAAGCTCGCAAGCTTGCGAAGAAACACCTCCTCAGAGGCGCAGATGCCACGCATCTTGCTACCGCCCTCCGCTACGAAGCGGAGTACTTCATGTCCCGCGACAAGCGCTTCCCTTACGGGGAGAAAATAGGGACGACAAAAATCATCTACCCGTCGGTCGTCTGGAACACGACGATTGACGATGCCCAGATCGACAATCACGCTGACTGAGGCCGAGCGTTGTTGCAGGCCAGCCATGTGCCTGTCCAGGGCTGCCACAGCGCATTCCGTGAGAAGTTGCAGATGATCCCGAAGCGGGGCCGCCGTTAGCAGGTCTCGAAGTTGTCTCTTTGTGTCCTGCGATTTAGTAGAGACTCTCGCCATGCAGGATCAGTTTTCCCGTGCCCACTCGCCCGCTATGTCTCCCAGGAGTCTTTAGCCACCTCCAATCAACAGGAATTTGTCAGGGATACGCGCGACGCGAGTGGCAACTTTTCGGGGGTACCCACAACATGGCGTTTTGCATCCAAGGCGTCTTGATTCTCTTCGCTTACGGGACGCATGCAGTGTGTAGCCTTTGGATGGAACTCCGGCACATTAGAAGAGGCGAGCATGAAGCAAGGCGAGCAGGAACGTTTTGACCGACGCAGGTGGCTGGACTTCGTTGACCTGCCCGCGGACATAGTGGGAGTCAACGTACGAGTAGGAAACCGTTCCCGTTTGGCGCAGCCGGACGGCGAGGCCATGACCCTTCATGTTGTCGAATTCTTAGAACGAGCAGGTATTCGGTGTCAGGCGGCGCAGCCGGTTGGGGTTGGGTCAAGCACCGGCGGCATAGTAGGAGACATCTTCGATTTCATGAAGCCGATTGGCATCAGTATCCAGTTGGTGAAGTTCGCATTGGCTTGGCATGCCCGCGTAGCGAGCCGTAAGCGCCACGGTCTTTTACCTCCCGCGATGGTCATACTGCTGGCTGATCACATAGATCCCAAGCAAATAGGCGCTGAGCAATGGGAAGACATGGCCACATGGCTCGTTGCAGTCCTCCCTGACTTACAAAAGGACTTGGAAGCTGAGTATCCGAGCTGCAGTTTCCGCTTCGAGGTCCGGGCGCGGGGCGCGAAGGTCCAGGACTTCTACCTGAGAACAGGAGCTAGCCTACCGATTACGGACAAGAACACCCTCAAGATACTTGAGCATCTAGACCGGGAATCAGCAGAACTTTCGCTCTTGCATTGCGAGGGCTGGTTCGCGCTACCACAGGTGGTTCAAGCCACAATCGGACTGCGCTACCGCAATCTACAGATCACCGATCCTCGCCCTCCGGCTGGGTGACCGTACGGAATGGCGGGGGGGAGGACCCCTTCCCAATGCGTTCGCCTCCCCGGTCGTGATAGCGGCTCCGGTCGCGTACGGGTTAGAAAGCCGACCAAAATCGTTAAATCCCGCGCGGACACTGCGATCCGCAGCGTTACAAACGACCCCTATTGGGGCAATTAGGGGCGAAAATTACCACTGAGCCGAGCCCCCGCTGCGAATGTCCGCCTACTGCTACTCGGCTCAGACACGCAGCCCACAGATGTCAGGGCTATCAGTCGGACGGCGACATAGGGTTGCGTCCGCCTCTGTGCACTCTATGCTGCGGGCCTGAAGTCGGTTCACTAATGAACACGTCTACCCCAACCCCTAGAACTTCCGCAATGTCCCACAGCCTTTCGTAAGCCACGCTCTTGCGGCCCCATTCAATACCGATGATCATATTTCGGCTAAGGCCAGATTCGAGCGCAAGTGATTCCTGGGAAAGTCCCTGCTCTAAGCGAAGTTCCCGGATCCGAGCACCGATGAGCTCCCGACGCCGCTGCCAACGAAGAAGCTGCGCTTCCGACGATTGGCTGGGTCTAGTGGGCATCTTTCTATGTCAAGCAATAATGTCAGTCTTGTCTGCTCCACTAGTGATACATTGACTGGATTGCGATGGAGGTCATAGAGGATATGGACTGCAACAACACCCCGGGCGAGCATGCCCCAGAGGTTTGGATCACCGGCAAGACCGAAGTTGAGCCAACCGGCCCCCCTCGTGTAGGGACCCGTCCTGGTGATCAGGTCTCCGCCGGAAAAGAATGCATCGGGCCCGGACTGGATGAGGGTGAGTCTTGTGGCAGGCCGATCAAGGTTAGGGCGACAGAACTTTGCAGGACCCATCACGATCAGATGAACACTCGCGGGTGGCTCGGGCCAATTCAGCAGAGACTCGGGGCCCTGGGCGACCTTCAGTGCAGCGGCCCTGGTCGAGATGGCGATGAACAGTGTGAACGTAAAGTCCAATCCCGGGAAACCCTTCTTTGCGCTCCTCACACTAAGCAACTGAGAACAGCGGGCGTTTTGAAGCCAATAAGAAGAACCAATGTGCCTTCTGGGCCATGCATTGGCCCAGGCGCGGACGGTGAAATCTGCGGACGCCCAATGCACAACAAGAGCCTTCAGCTTTGCATTGGGCATTATGGCCAATCCAATCGCGGGCAGAACCTCAAGCCACTCGTCGTGCTGCGGGAGCGCGGCGAGTCGAAGGCCTGCATATTCCCTGAATGCCGTCATAAGGATGTCCCAAACGGCGGCGGACTTTGCCGCCACCACCTGCGGCAACAGGCAGAAGGCAAAGTGCTGGTGCCGCTGCGCGGAAACCGGAATCGCGGCAAGGGGGTCCTGGACCGTGATGGGGACGGAAATAAGTTGTGCCCGAGCTGCAACGAATGGAAGCAAGAATCAGATTTCAGCAAATCATCCTTCTCTCGGGATGGCCTCAACCACAGGTGCCGACGCTGTCAAGCGTCCTCGCTCAAGATGCTGCGTTATGGAATTGACATCGACGAATACGACGAAATGCTCGAAGCCCAGGGAGGAGGATGTGCGATCTGCACGGCCCCGCTCGGGGCGGGCGGAGTACGCCTAGCCGTCGACCACGACCACTCCTGCTGTCCAGGAGAATACTCCTGTGGGAACTGCGTTCGGGGGATCCTATGCGCCAACTGCAATCGGGGCCTAGGCCTGTTCAAAGACGATATGAACCTGTTTCGAATGGCTATTGCTTACCTGAGTTTTCACGAGCCATCGGAACGAAAAGCGGCATCTTGATGCTTCCTTTCACTTGGAACACGACGTGACTTCTGTTCCACACATCGCTGGTCGCGTCGGCCGTGATACCAAAGCTCCTGCGCCAACGCGCAGGCGAAGAGAGTCCGAAATCCCTGAATGCGAGGAAGACTCCGGCATGCAGCCGGAGCCTCCCCCAGGTGTAGAGCTATTTACTGTGCGCGAGAAGTCGATCAAGCTGACCGAATACGCGATCGCGTATTCCGAGAAGCACCTTGCTGGCGTAACAGGCTGATGTCAAAGACAATCAGCCAGTCATTGGGCGCCGACCGATCCAATCGGTGTCGAAGAATAAGGTTCACAAGCCATCGGCTCTGGTTCACCTTATTTAGAATGCGGTTTCAGAACGGTGCTTGATCGGCCGACCAGGGAGGCTCCTCAGGATCGTCAACGGAAAGGGTATCCCACCACGCCAGCTCTGCGGGCGTCCAGAGATGCGCCCGTAACGGCATCCCAATCGCCAGCACGTCGATGTCAGCGCTGTCGGCACCAGGAATCGTGAACTTATGAATAGAAGTGGTGTTGAATCGCTGCTTGCTAACGAGCAGACCATGAGACCGCGCCTTATCCCAGTGAGCGGTTACCGTGGCCTCTCGACGACCACCTGTCAATTGCAGAAGTGTCGCTCGATCGATTGTTGAGTACTGAGCCGCAGCGTGGTCAACCATTGCGTGCAATGTGTTCCGGACGCTCGCTCTCAAGGAAGACGCTTCCACGGCCTCGCGATAACGCTCGGCTGTCCAAATGGGCCTATCAGCGGTCAGTTGTGGAAACGTGGATCGCTCCATCCTTCGTCAATCAGACCCCAGTGACCACTGATCAGCGGTGGCACCCAAGCCTGCGCCCCCACACTAGAAGGTGAATCCGCCTCGTACAAAGGCAAATCGTCAACGTCGATAGCCAATCCATCGTTGCGCGCGTCCTGGCGCCCGTATGACGACGCCTTCCCAGCCCGTATGCGGGCCAAAGCGAGATTCTGTTGCGATGTGACGAGCTGCAGATGATCAGGATGAACACAGGACGGAGTTCCACAGATGTGGTCTACCTGTATGCCATCAGGGATGATCCCTTTGGTTCGCTCGAATGCAAACCTGTGCGCAAACACTACCCGACCTCCCAGCCGAAACCTCCCGTAGCCTTTGGAGTTCCTCGCTCCAGCCCAAATATGGCAACCATCCACATTAGGACCGACGAAGTCGTCAAATCTAGGATTGGCGGCCGCAAGGTAACCGACGGCAAAGGAATCGCCCATCAGGTTTAACCTCTGCCGTGTGGACCGCGGCGCGCTGTCTGGCATCGCACGGGATTTCATGAGTGCAGACCCTGCTCCCATCAGAGCTTCACTTTCTGCTGGCGAGCCCACTGTTGTATGTCTTCGAGGTGGTAGCGGCAATGGTTGCCGAACTTGTAGAAGGTCGGGCCGGAAGATCGTCCGGACTGCGCCAACCACTTTTCGGAAACGTTCAGGTACTCGGCGGTTTGTCGCCGCGTTAGATATGCGGATGGGGAAGCGGCCTTAGCCAGCGGGTGATCGGTTGAGCCGATCTGAGGGATGACGCGCAAAGAAAATCCTTACTAGTGAAGTGAAAGCACGGTTATCTTGCCAACCAAACCGTGTGACCAACACACTAGTACAGTTTGCTTGGCAACGCAACCGTGTCACGCACTGTTTTCCTGCCAAGCAAACAGTGCTACAGTTTTGACATGGATACTGTGCGGCTACCACCCCTCCCCGCCGGGGTTGAATACATAGGACGAAACGCTGAGGTTGAGGAGCACGTCGTCCTCGAAGGAGGGCTGGAACTGCCCATCCTGAGGGCTCGCTACCGAGTGCATGGCCTCAATGTCACCATCGGCTGGATCATCGGGCATCCGATGGGGGACTTTCGGCAACCCAACTCCCTAAGCATCGATTTCGACGCCTTTGATCACGGCATGGGCTACGTCAAAGACGCGGAGGGTAGCGAACGACGGGCCTTTGAGGGAATTACAACTTCCCTGCTACGGTCCATTCCCATGGCGCATGCAATAGCGCTGATGCAGGATCGATACGAGCAGATCTCTGTTGCGGATGTGCACCGCGCTTTTTCCCCTCTTCCGCCCCGAGTGGAATCAGACCGCGACTACGCTCACATCGCAGCGGCATATGTGGCACTGGCAGGCGTCTCGCTTGAGCCAGTAAAGAAGCTTCGTGATTGGAGCGGCGAAAGCGTGGAGACCTGGTCGGCACGACTTCGGCGCGCGCGAGCCAAGGGAATTTTGGAAGGCAAGGGAAAAGCTTCCCGCATTTCCCCGGCATTCAGCAGCGTTGTCGACGACATCTGGAAGGACATAAAAGCAGGAAGGGACTCTGACTAGTGGCCGTAAAACGACTGACGACCGGCGTAAAGCGCTGGCAGGCCGATTGGACCACCGCAGACGGGGTGCGTCAGCGGAAGAGGTTCGCTACCAAGCGAGAAGCGGAGGACTTCCTACACGCCACCGTGAGGTCCATTCGTGGAGGCACGTTCATTGATCCCCGCGCAGCAAGCAAGACTACCGTCGGCCAGTTGTACGAGGACTGGATGGATCGAATCACATCCGTGGGAGCGCGCGGCAGGAAACCGGCCAGCCCGAAGACTGTCGACAACTATCGAAGGCGGTACGAGAACTATGTGGGCCCCCGCTGGGCCCACACTCCAGTCGCAAGCGTCAGATATGACGACGTGGCTGAGTGGATCACAAGCCTCAAGGGCCGCGACGGACGGCCCGCTGGGATCACAACCCGCCGGGAGGTTGGACTCTACTTCGGTCGACTTATGGGGCACGCGGTCAAGCGTCGTCTGCTGCCTAGTAATCCGGCGAAGGATCCCGCCGGTCAAACTGACTACGTGCCCGCGCGCGAGAAACAGCGGGACCACGTCTATCTGACCATGCCGCAACTCACCCGCTTGGCCGCCGAGTGCGGCGATTTTGAACTGTTTGTCATGTTGGCGGGTACATGCGGACTGAGGTGGGGAGAGATCACGGCGCTAACCTATGAAGATTTGGATCTTGGCCTAATGCCATCCGTTGCCGTGCGCAGGGCCTACTCCGAAGTCGGCGGCAAGTTGGTGCTAGGTCCAACCAAAGGCGGTGAAAGCAGGGTGGTGCCACTCCCCCGGCTAGTCGCCCGCAGACTTGAACTTGCTCTACCCGCAGGTTCACTGAGTACAAGAATCTTTAGCGGTGGACGCGGTTCAGCGCTTCGCAACAATACGTGGACACGACGGCACTACACGCCTGCCATCGCCCGGGCAGCCATACAAGACCCATCCTTCCCTCGGCCAACCTTCCACGACCTCCGTCACACCGCAGTGAGCCTGGCGATCAGTTCTGGCGCTAATGTCAAGGTAGTTCAGCGCATTGCCGGACACGCAAGCGCGACCATGACCCTGGACACGTATGCCGGACTTTTTGACCACGATCTACATGACAGCGCTGGGCGCTTGAACGATGCCCTGTCTGGCTTGGGCTGGAAGTAGCTCGTCACTTTTTCGTCACCAAGAACCCCTGCCTGGCCTCAATCTAGGCTCAAAGGACTGTCCCTCGTAATGAAAAGGTCATCAGTTCGATTCTGATAGGAAGCTCGGTTGAACCCCCGGAAATCTGCGGATTTCCGGGGGTTCTCTTCTTTCGCCGTTAGTTCGCCGCTAGGCCGATGGGGCCGCCGGGGAAAGGAGCGTACTTAACGCACACCTTCGTGTCAGCCGGGCGCACCGCCGGCTTGAAGGTAACCCGTGGAACCATTGTGCGGCTGGAACATGGCGAAGCTGTGTCTGTTGTCGTTGCCCTGAACGCCATCAGATCTCTTGGCCGTCCCCCGCCCCTTCGGCCGCGCCTGACTCTGACGTTCCCGCCGGTTCCACCACGGACCAGTCCCCTGTGACGTCCTCCCCGGGAACACGCGCTGTGCGCCATGTATCCAGGGCAATCACACCGCCCAGCACCACAAGCGACAATGACACCGAAGCGATGGCGTCACTGACCCAGTGGTAGCCCAGATAAAGCCGGCACACGGTCGTGAGGACAACGCACGCGGCCGCGACGATAAAGCTGAGAACGGCGGCCTTGGGATTCTTGTGCCTCGAGAAAACCAGAAATGTGGTGATGAGCAGGAAGTTCGAGGCACCCAAAACGTGCCCTGACGGGAACGAGAAAGTGTAGTCGGCGCCGAAGAGCATCAGCTCGACGGGTGGCCGCGGCCGGCCGACCGACCGGCTGATCACTTGGGCCAGGCCGACCCCCGTCAGCATAGCCCCGGCCAGCAGGACCGGCCGCCACGCGTGCTTGGCGACAATAACCCATGTCGCAGTGACGACGAAAACGACGACGGGCATGGCGACGGGTCCAAAAACGATAGCCACAATGATCATGGCCGTGGTCATGGGCTCGGACCGGATGCTCACCAACCACTGGGTTTGCTCGTCGTCCGCACTGGCCAGCCCGTCCTTGCGCAACACGCTGATAAGTGTTGCCAGGAAGAGCACCAGTCCGGCAACGACCAGCAGAACCGCAGTGCGGTAGAGGGCCTTGCGGGCCCTGGGTTCCATGTACCGTTCCTCGACCACGAACTTGTCGTGGAGCATCCGCCACCGTTGACGCCCACCGGCTGATTGACTTGGCACCGCAAACCGCCCATTGCTCGCGATCGGAGCCCCCGCTGCTGAAGGTGGAATCATTCTCCGATACTTGGCGGCCAAGAACGAGCGTTTTCAGGAACCTGATATCGGGAGACTGCGGGGCCAGCACGCTAGCTGACCAGCGCGCGGTCTGGCCCGGCGCATCTTCAGCCCCGGCCCACTCGGGCGGCGAGCCACGTGAGCGGCCAGCCAGCCGTTGAAGTTCGACGGCGATCACGTCACCGACGCGGCGGCAGAATACAAGAGCTACTCCCTTGACAACTAATGGCCCTTGAACGCCTCTGCCAACCACCAGGACCCGCCATCCGAAGCGATGCGGGCGTCGATGACCAAGGGAACATCCCGCGGCCCGGCCAGCCAATCCCGCACAGCCTCCAGGTCCGCCACTTGTCGTACTGTCACAGCAGCAGCGCCGTAACCCCGGGCGATGGCAGCGATGTCCGTGGTAGGAAAGCGGACCACGTCCAGTTCCTCGTCACTGACGTCGAAATGATGCACCTCTGCGCCGTAGCTTGAGTCGTTGTAGACGATTGCCACAAGCGGGATCCGTTCCCGCACCACAGTTTCGAGTTCGGAAATGGCCATGAGGAATCCGCCGTCGCCGGCACCCAGGACAGGGAGCCTGTCCGGGCGGGCCTTCGCCGCACCGATAGCGGTGTAGAGCCCAAGGCCGATTGACTGGAAGGCCTGGGTGAAACAGAAACCGAACTCGTCAGGGACGGAGAGGTAGGCGCTGGGGTAACCCATGAAATTTCCCGAGTCCACGGAGAGAATCCTGTCGGTGGGAAGAATCCGGTCGAGTTCCCGGCTCAGCACCCGCGGATCGATGACTTCGCTCGTGGACAGGTCCTCGGTGACCTCGGAATTCCAGCGGGCATGCTGCCCGATTGCTGCAGCCATCTCTGGCGTTCGCAGGCCTGTTGCCCGGTACCCCCACCCTTGCAGCGCTGCAAGAACCGCCACGGCGGTTTCGGCACTGTCGCCGAGGACCCCCAGGTCTATTGGACGGTTGGCTCCGAGTCCGCCGTCCTCCACGTCCACCTGTACCACTGTGGCCTTCGGTCCGATCAATGATCCGTGGCGCATGGTCCACATATTCAGCGCGCAGCCCCAGCCCACGATCAGGTCGGCTTCGGAAATGGTCTTCGCCGTGAACGGAGACGAAAAGCCTCCCGAGATACCCAAGTTGAAGGGGTCGTCGTGGAACAGGCCATGAGCGACGGCGGAAGTCGCCACAAGCGCCCCGGTGGCCTCAGCGAGCGCGGCAATTTCAGGTCCGGCTCCCCGCCCGCCGCGGCCGGCGACGAAAACGGGCCGTTCCGCCTTACGGATCAGTTCAGCCAAAGCGACGACGGCCGCTTGCGACGGCGCAATCTTTTGCGGCGGCGCAAGTGGCCGATCCAGCACGGTGCTCCCCGTAACCGGCGCAGCCTGTATGTCCGTGGGCAGCGACAGGACTACCGTCCTGCGCTCGTTGACTGCCTTGCGGTACGCGCGGACCGTGTCAGCAACAGCGGTTTTGGGAGAATGAACGCGCTCGGCCACAGCCCCAACACTCTTGGCAAGGCCATCCTGGTCGATCTTGAAATTGGACCCCACCGCGGAGGCTGCGGTGTCAGCGGTGACAACAATCATTGGGGTTCGGCTTTTCGCGGCTTCGCCGATACCGGTGATGGCGTTTGTCAGTCCACAGCCCTGATGGGTGGAAACCACGCCCACCTTTCCGGACATTCGGCCGTATGCGTCAGCCATGGTGGCAGCGCCGCCTTCATGTCGGGCGGCCGTGTAGGCAACACCGGCCTTCCGCAGTGCATTGGTGACTGCGAAGTTTCCGCTGCCCACAACACCGAAAACGTGGCCCACTCCCAAGCGGGCCAAGGTGAAGCCCACGAGCTCACTGACATTGCGGGGCTCAAGGGCAGCTGATGCCTCCGGATTCTGATGCGAGGCTTCAAGTCTGTTGGCGGTCACCGTCATTGTTGTGTCTCCTTCGAAGAGGCTGGGAAAGCGTACTGGTCGGCGTGCCGTCCAGGGTTCCGCTTACCCCCAATAGTATTGACTAGTTTTTACGATCGTCAATGGATCGGAATATTCAGGTTTCGGACGTGGTCCGTTGGAGTTCCCGGCCTATCTCAGCTCCTACGTCCTGGAGCGTGCTGGCCAACAGTTGAGCGCTCAGTGCGATGGGTCGGTCCGCGTGGAACATGAGGCCAACCTGTTGAGCCAGCCCGTCCAGGTGGAGCTTCACCACCTTCAGGCCCGGCTCAGCAACAGCCATCGACTCCGGCATGAGAGCGAGGAAACCGGACTCCGCCACGAGCGTGCGAACAGTGGCGGGCGTCGACGATTCAACGCGCCGCGCCGGTGAACCAAGCCTGGCGTTCCGGAAGTTCTCCTCAAGCTCATCGCGAAGAGGAGTGTTAGCCAGCGGCACAACCCATGGATACTCCACCAAATCCTTTAGCGTCGCGTTGGGAAGCCGGTGCGCGGGATGGGAAGGTGCTGCAACGATCCGGAAATCCTCCCGATACAGGGGGACCAGCCGCAAGCGGGACGTACTTGGGTGGTCAGTCACGCGACCCACCAGCAAGTCCAAATCCCCGTTGCCTAACTCCTGGATCAGCGTCTCGGGCGGCGCCTCCCGGAGCCGGACCTCCACTCGTGGCCGTTCAGCAGTGAACCTGGCAATGGACCGGGGAATCAGCAGGTTCGCACCCGTAACGTGTGCACCCAAGCGGACCAGTCCCACATTGGGATCGGTGAGTTCATCCACCCTGCGCTGCAGCGTGCCTAGATGGCCGACGATCGCTCTGGCATGTTCAAGATAGGCAAGCCCGGCAGGCGTGGGAACCATCCGCCTGCCGGTCCGCTCGAAGAGCGCACAGCCCACTGCCTTCTCGGCTTCTCCCAGGGCCCGGCTCAGGGCAGGCTGCGTCAAATACAGTTCCTCCGCGGCACGGACCAGGCTGCCTTGTTCCTCAATTGCAAGGACAATCACAAGGTGGCGCAACTTCAGGTGCGTCGTCAGCAGCCCCCGCAGATCCATCCCCTCATCCTACGTGCGGGCGCGGAAACTCAACGGGCTCCAACTGCGGCCGCAGTGCGGGGCAACGCTGCCTCGCGGTCCCACTCCGCTGCTTCCCTGCCTGCTGATTTGAGGACATGTTTGCGGACCTTGCCGTTCTCCGTTTGCGGAAACTCGTCCAGCACCCGGAAAAACCGCGGGATGGCAAAGGACGCCAGACGTGGAACGCAGAACTCCGTCAGTTCGGCAAAATCAACGGGTTCACGGAGCTTCAGGGCAGCCATGACCTCGTCCTCGCCCAGCTCGGAGTCCACAGCGTAGACCGCAACATCCTGGATCGCAGGGTGTTGGCGGAGCACGTGCTCCACCTCCATGGAGGAAATGTTCTCCCCGCGGCGGCGGATCACATCCTTGATGCGGTCGACAAACCGTATCCATCCGTCATCCTCGACCACTACCCTGTCCCCGCTGTGGAACCACAGGTCCTGCCATGCTTTAGCCGTGGCTTCCGGCATCCCGTGATAGCCGGTAGCCACCGCGTGCGGCTGCTCGCTCCGGATCAAAAGTTCGCCGGCAACACCATCCGGAACCGGAACCCCGTCCGCATCAACCACGCGAACCGAAAAGCCCGGGCGGACCTTACCCATATAACCGGCCCGCCATTCATCGGTGGTGGAACCGATCACCGAATTTGTTTCGGTGGATCCATACCCGTCCAGCAACTGCACTCCAAATCGGGTTCGGAAAGCCTCCACGAGCCGTGCCGGCGTGGCCGGCGACAACGCCAAACGGATCCTGTGAGCCCGTTCGTTAGGCAAAGAATCCTTGCTCATGAGTATCCCGACCATGGCCCCCAGCAGGTATGTCACCGTCGCACCGGCAGAGGCTGCGTCCGCCCAGAAACGGGAAGCAGAAAACCGCGGTCCAAGGACGTACTCTCCCCCGCACTCAATGGCCTGCATAAAGGCATTGAGGGCATTGGTGTGGAAAAGCGGAAGGCACGTGTACAGAACGTCGTCGGGTCCGAGGCCCAACTGGTCGGACATGTTGGCGGCCCACCAATAGAACTGGCCCTGGGGGCAAAGCACGCCCTTGGAGACCCCCGTGGTTCCCGAGGTATACAAAATGGCTGCGGTAGCTGATGGGGCTGCATCCACAGGTTCCACAGCAACTCCGTATGCGGGAAGAGGGAGGAGATCCAAGGAATCCAAGGATTCCTGCTCCGCACCATCGATCACCCAAGCAGTCTTGAGCGTCGCAGGGGCCACAGCGTCCAGGTGGGACACATACTCCGCTTCCGCCACAACGAGTTGCGCCTGCGAGTTCTCCAGCACATGCCGCAACTGCTCGCCGCGGCTTGCCGTGTTAATGGGAACTGCGACAGCACCGATCCAGGCGCAACCAAGGATCACGTCCATCAGCTCAGTCCTGTTGGAGGACATCAGCGCTACTGTCTGGCCGCGTTCGATGCCCGCGTTACGCAGCATGCCGCCCGCTTTGGCGACAGCCTGCACCATCGCCTGGCCGTCGCGGCTGACGTCGCCGCAGCGGAAGAGAGGGGCTGCCGGTGCGTTCCGGGCGCGTTCCAGGAGCATCTCCGGGATGGTCAACGGTCGCTGTCGGCGCTGGGCACGTGTGGGGTTCATTGGGAGTCCTCATTCATCTCAAGGTAGGTAGGTATGTACGCATGGATGCCTGGACCGGCATCCCGGAAGTTGGTCAGGGGCACTGTGCGTCCGGGCTCCGGCTCCACATCGGTTCCAGTGAGCCGGGCAACCACCTGGGCGCCGCCGTCGAGGGTCAGCGTGGCAAGGATGGTGCCGTCGGCAAGCGTGGTGGTCGCCGAAACCGTTCCAACGTCCACAGCGGCGGACAGGAAGCTATCGCCGCCGCACGCCGGGCAGAAGAGCCGCGCAGGGAAAAGTTTGGCCTGGCACAAGGAGCATTGCTGGATGGCCGCGCTCATTCTCCACGCTCCAGCACTGCCATCGTGGCGCACGCACCGTAGCGATACAGCACCATTCCGTATCCACTGACCACAGCGTGTTGGGCGTGGACTTGCCGCAATCCCGCCGTGCCTCTCAGCTGCCTGGCGGCCTCAACGAGCCCATGCATACCGCCGGAAGCACCAGCCTGTCCGGCTGAGAGTTGGCCCCCGGACGTGTTGACCGGCAACTCCCGGGTTGCGATGCGGCGCTTAATGAAAATTGAAGGGTCTTCCTCGGCCGGCAGCACACCAAGATCGGCCAACTGCGCCACCACCATGGACGGGTAGTCGTCATAGACGCAGGCAAGACCAACGTCTTCCGGGCCGATGCCGGACTCGTTCCATGCTGGACCCGCAATACTCCGCAGACCTGTTGCCAGCCCGTCACCAGCCTGCTGATCGGCATTGTACGAGGCCCGCACAGAGAGCACGTTTGCTCGCGGCGTCCCGTCGCCCGGATCGGCTGTGAGCACCACAGCATCCGCGCCGGTCACGGGCGGTACGCAATCAAAGCGTCCCAACGGGGTGGCAACGACCGGGGCGCCCAGGTACTCGTCCATGGTGAGGGCATTCCTGTACACGGCGTCCGGATTGAGTCCCGCCCACTCCCGTTGGGCGATGGCGATGTGGCCATAGTCCTCCCGCGTGAGCCCAAGGGTTTCCATTTGTTTGGTGGTCAGCATGGCGAACAACGCGTTGGGCCCGTTCATCGGCAAGGGGGAAAGATGGTCCCGGGTTGCGCTGTTGTAGTTCGCTACCAGCTCCGCGAATGCCTGCCCTTCCATCAGATCGCCGGTCGCAAGAACGATGACTTTGGCGTCTCCGGCCTCGATCGCCCGCACCGCATGCTGGAGCATCCCGCCGGCGCTTGCACCACCGTTCGTATCCTGCATCAACCAGGTGAGCTTGAGACCCATACGCCAGGCGAGATCGATGGCGTGGTCCGGACCGAGCGTGAAGCTTGAGACCGCAAAACCGTCGACGTCGGCCGGCGTCAGTCCCGCTTCCGTCAGGGCGTTCCGGACTGCGCGGGAGATAACGCCGGAAGTCGTTGTTCCTGCTCGGGGATGTCGGGTGTAGGCGGACTGTCCTGTCCCGATGATGGAGACCGTCACGTCGGTCCTTTCACTAGTGCTAAGCGGAGCGGAAGGTGGGGTGCCTCTAGGAGACGCGTTCCGGCGTCGTACGTTCGCTGTGATCGCGACTGCCGTGGACCTGCTTCCGCCCGGAGGCGAGCACGGCGATGAGCGTTATCAGCACCATGCCAATGACGTAGATGGAGACCGGGGCCGAGGAATTGAAGTTCAGCAGCAGCGCTGTGGCGATCAAGGGTGCAAAACCGCCTGCGAAGACGGCGGCGACTTCGTGCGCGATCGCCATGCCTGAATACCGGACCTCGGCGGAGAACATTTCATGGAAGAACGCCGGCTGAGTCCCGATCATTGCGCCGTGGCAGATGCCGTTGGCGATAAGGAACCCGAGGATCACGATCGCAGGGGTGTTGGCGTCGATCATGGCGAAGAACGGGAAGGCCATCAGGCCCATCCCGACGGCTCCAAGCGCATAGACAAGGCGACGGCCGATGAGATCGGAGAGGTAGCCGAAGAAGATGTAAGTTCCGAACGACGCCAGCATGGACACCGCCACAGCCAGGAGCAACAGTCCTTTGTCCACGCCCACGTGGACGCCGTAGACGATGGAGAAGGACAGGAAGATGTACGAACCGCCGTTTTCAGCCACACGCAGGCCCATGGCGATGAGGATTTCGCGCGGATGGGCGCGCAAAGCTTCAATAGCGGCCAGACGATGCTGGGGCTTGCTTTCGCGAACTTCGGTGAACTCCTTTGACTCAGGCAGCTTGAACCGGATGTAGGCCCCGACTCCGAGAAGGAGGATGCTGACAAGGAACGGTACGCGCCAGCCCCACGCCAGGAAATCAGGCTCGGGCATCAGCTGCACCAGGAAGAATGCCAGGGAGGACAATACAAAGCCCAGCGAAATGCCGCCCTGGCTGAACGCCGAGAGCATGCCCCGCCGCGAACTGTTGGAGTTCTCGCTGATCAACAAGACACCGCCACCCCACTCCCCACCGGCGGCGATTCCCTGCAATACGCGCAGAATAATGAGAAGCGCAGGGGCCAAGAGCCCCACCTGGGCGTAGGTGGGCAGCAGGCCCATGAGCGCCGTGCTGATGCCCATGATTGACAAGGTCAAGACCAACGAACGCTTGCGGCCCAGCCTGTCACCTATATGGCCAAAAATCAGTCCACCCAGCGGACGCGCCGCGAAACCCACGGCGAAGCCGGCAAAAGCAGCCATGGTGCCTACCAGGGGATCCGTATCGGCTGGAAAGAACAACCGGCCAAAGACCACTGCCGATGCCGTGGCATAGAGAAAGAAGTCATACCACTCGAGGGCGTTGCCAACCAAGGATGCAACAACAAATCGATGGACCCGGGGGCGTAGTCCCTGTGAAGGGAGTTGATGGTGCGACATTTGCTGCTCCTTGGTAGCTGAGACTCTGGCTTGGGACCCCATCCGGGACCCGCGACGATCGGAAAAGCGACGATGCATTTCACGGCTGGGAGTCGCGGAATGTGATGAGGGTAACGTCTGGTTCTTTCAGTCTCCCTCCCCTGCAGGGCAGCGTCGAATGCCTAACCCGCCAAGGTCTATGCAGAATCCGGTATGCCTTGGCCATCCCATTCCCCAGCCGGATGGGCGGTGCTAGCGTCGCCACCATCGCCTTTGAACGAGCCTCGACGAGGCCACATGACAACCAGGAGCTCCCATGGAATCCAGCATTGTGAACGACGCAGCCCCAGCAGCCCTGAACCGGCTTCTCACTGGGCTTGGCTCCCGCAGCATCAGCGTGCTTGACCTCACCTCCCCGCTGTCGGCCGCAACTCCAACGCTCGAATTACCGACGCCCTTCGCCAACCTCATCGATTTCTCGCTTGAGGAAGTGTCGGCCTACAACGAGCCTGGACCCTTTTGGAAGCACCACAACATCCACACGGGCGAGCACATCGGCACTCACCTGGACGCTCCGGTCCACTGGGTCACCGGGCGTGAGGGGAAGGACGTGTCCCGCATTGCGCCTGACAGGTTAGTGGGCCCCGCGCTGGTGCTGGATGTCTCGGGCGAGGTCGAAGCCGACAGTGACTTCCTGCTCGACATTCACCACATCCGCGCCTGGGAAGCGGAATACGGACCACTTCCCAGAGGCGGCTGGCTTCTCATCCGAACCGGCTGGGAGAGCCGCTCCGACAGCAGGGAGCGGTTCCTCAACAACGACGAACAGGGGATGCCACACTCACCCGGGCTTACTGCTGAATGTGCCCGCTGGATCGCCGGGGAGTCCGGATTGTCCGGTATCGGCGTAGAGACCGTGGGCATTGACGCGGGTATGGCAGCAGGGCAACATCCCCCGTTTCCGGCCCACCACTTCCTGCTGGGAAACGACAAATATGGGATCACGTCGCTGCGCAATCTGGGCGAATTGCCGCCGGTAGGGGCAGCCATTATCGTGGCGCCGCTGCCCATCGTCGGCGGGACGGGCAGCCCGGCACGTGTGTTCGCCTTGGTTGACGCCAGCTAAAGCGAGCAAAAAAGCGCCGCGAAGCCCTGCAACCCACCGCCACCCCCAACGTCCCAAATCGCCCTCACGGCGACGAAGGCAATAGTGTTGCCATATGGGGACAAACGCCTTGAATTCCGGTGAGCAGCTAGACAAGCAGTCCCGCATTCTCGACGCTGCGATGGAGCTGCTCTCCAAGCACGGCATCGCCGGTGTCAGCATGCGTGCGGTGGCCCGGGAAGCCGGCGTCGCCTTGGGCTTGGTTAACTACTACTTCGACGACAAGACCAGCCTGATCCGGGCCGCCCTCCGCCGCGTCGATGAGGACGACCTCCTGCTCGTTGCAACAAGCCCGGGCTCAGACCCGGACGAGCATCTTCGCCAGGCCCTCCACCGCGTCGCCGGCCCGGATCTACTGACCACCCGGTACATGTCGCTGCGTCTGCACCTGTGGGCCCTCGCGCAAGCTGACGAAGGGTATGCGGAAATCAACGCGGCCGCTTTCGACCGCTACCTCGACGGCGTGGCCACCCTGATCAACAACGCAAAACCTGAGCTTTCCTGGGAAGAATGCCGGGACCGCGCAGCCGATATCGTCGTTATCCAGAACGGCATGTGGCTGACCTCCCTTCTTGGAATAGACAAGGCCGCGATCCAACGAGGCATTGCCCGCACTGAGGAAATCGCCTTCGCCCCTGCGCGCGAAACCAAGTAGCGCAACCATGCGCCGCTGCACGCGGCAGCTCGCGCCCCGAGGCAGCGTCACAAATGCGCGTATTGATATATCTCGCCTCAAAACCCTTGAACGATCGTTCAAAGTGCTCTAGTGTCTTTCTATGACCTACGACACACTCAGTCCGGGCACCTAGCAAAACAAGCCACGTTTTAGCAGGCGCACCCAAAGCACAGCGCCCCACGAACGGCCGCAACCCCGCAACCAGGCGCACCCGCACCACGGCCTGCGAACGCACCACACACCCAAGCAGCCAACGCCGGTATCAGGCGTAGCTCGGCCGTGCCCTGAAACCCCCGCCCAGGCAGAAGACCGGGCCCACTACCTAGGGAGATCCATGCCAAAAACAGCATCCACCCTCTTCATCAACGGCTCATGGGAGCCGGCCGCTTCCGGCGCCGTGAGCGAAATCCGCAATCCCGCCGACGGCGAGTTCGTCGCCACGGTGTCCGAGGCCGGCCGCGAGGACACCGAGCGCGCCATCGCGGCGGCTCGGGCGGCCTTCGATTCCGGGGTTTGGCCCGGGACACCCGCACCGGAGCGCGGCACTTTCCTGTTAAAGGTCGCCGCGGGATTGCGGGAACATCGGGAAAAGTTCGCCCGCGCCGAATCTTTGGACACAGGCAAGCGGATCATCGAAAGCCGCATCGACATCGATGACATCGCCGCGTGCTTCGAGTACTTCGGCAGGCTGGCAGGTCAGGACGCTGGCCGCGTGGTGGACGCCGGGAACCCCGATGTCGTCAGCAGGATCTCCTACGAACCGCTGGGCGTCTGCGGCCTCATCACGCCATGGAACTACCCCCTCCTGCAGGCCGCGTGGAAGATCGCTCCGGCTTTGGCGGCAGGCTGCACCTTTGTCCTCAAGCCTTCCGAACTGACCCCGTCCACCAGCATCCTGATCATGCAGCTCATGCAGGACCTTGGGCTGCCGGCCGGCGTCGCGAATCTCGTCACCGGGCCCGGCGCCAAGGCGGGTGCACCGCTTTCGGAACATCCCGCCGTCGACCTTGTCTCCTTCACCGGCGGACTGGATACGGGTAAGCGCATCGCCGCGGCAGCCTCCGCCACCGTCAAGAAGATAGCCCTGGAACTGGGCGGCAAGAACCCCAACGTTGTCTTCGCCGACGCTGACTTCGAAGCCGCCGTCGATAATGCGCTCAACGGCGCTTTCCTCCACTCCGGCCAGGTCTGCTCTGCAGGCGCCCGGCTGGTGGTGGAGGAATCCATCGCCGAGCGATTCGTGGACGAGCTGGTTCGTCGTGCCGAGGCCATCCGCCTTGGCGGCCCGTTCGACGAGGACGCCGAAACCGGGCCGCTGATCTCCGCCGAGCACCGGGACAAGGTCCATGCCTACGTCCAGCGCGGCGTCGAGGAAGGTGCACGGCTGCGGACCGGCGGCGCGCCGGCTGAAGGCACAAAGTACGACGCCGGGTTCTACTACCAGCCGACCGTCCTGGACCGCGTCACCCGGGGAATGTCCGTGGTCACCGACGAAGCGTTCGGCCCGGTAGTGACGGTGGAAACGTTCCGTACCGAAGACGAAGCCGTGGCCATCGCCAACGACACCATCTACGGCCTGGCCGGTGCCGTCTGGACGCAGGACGCCGGCAAGGCGCAGCGCGTGGCAAAACGCCTGCGCCACGGCACCATCTGGATCAACGACTACCACCCTTACCTCCCGCAGGCGGAGTGGGGAGGATTCGGCCAGTCCGGAGTCGGCCGGGAACTCGGCCCCACGGGCCTGGCGGAGTACCAGGAAGCCAAGCACATCTACCAGAACACCAGCCCGCAGGTCACTGGCTGGTTCGCCGACCACAGTAAGGAGAACTAGATGCACTTCGACAACATCGAGAACCTCGACGAGCGCGCGTTCGACTATGTCGTCATCGGCGGCGGGTCTGCCGGCGCCGCTGTGGCCGCGAGGCTGAGCGAGGATCCGGACGTCACGGTGGCCCTCGTGGAGGCGGGGCCGGATGACCGCAACCTGCCCGAGATCCTGCAGCTGGATCGCTGGATGGAACTGTTGGAATCCGGCTACGACTGGGACTACCCGATCGAGCCGCAGGAAAACGGCAATTCATTCATGCGTCACGCACGCGCCAAGGTCATGGGCGGCTGTTCCAGCCATAACTCCTGCATCGCTTTCTGGGCACCCCGCGAAGACCTGGACGAATGGGAATCCAAGTACGGTGCCACCGGATGGAACGCGGATGCCGCCTGGCCGTTGTATAAGCGGCTGGAAACCAACGAGGACGCGGGGCCGGACGCGCCTCACCACGGCGACTCAGGCCCTGTGCACCTGATGAACGTGCCCCCGGCTGATCCCGCCGGCGTCGCGCTCCTGGATGCCTGCGAGCAGTCGGGCATCCCCCGCGCCAAGTTCAACACGGGCGCCACTGTCGTGAACGGAGCAAACTTCTTTCAGATCAACCGCCGTGCAGACGGTACCCGGTCCTCCAGTTCGGTGTCGTACATCCACCCGATCATCGACCGCGAAAACTTCACCCTGCTGACCGGGCTACGGGCCCGCCAACTGGTGTTCGACGCGGACAAGCGCTGCACCGGCGTCGACGTCGTCGACTCGGCGTTCGGCCGCACCCACCGGCTCGCTGCGCGCCACGAGGTCATCCTCTCGACGGGTGCGATCGACTCCCCCAAGCTCCTCATGCTCTCCGGCATCGGCCCGGCCGCCCACCTCGCGGAGCACGGCATCGAGGCGTTGGTGGATTCCCCCGGCGTGGGCGAGAACCTGCAGGACCACCCAGAAGGCCTGGTCCAGTTCGAGGCCAAGCAGCCCATGGTCCAGACTTCTACCCAGTGGTGGGAAATCGGCATTTTCACGCCCACGGAAGACGGCCTGGACCGTCCCGACCTGATGATGCACTACGGTTCGGTCCCTTTCGACATGAACACCTTGCGGCACGGCTACCCGACGACGGAGAACGGCTTCAGCCTCACTCCGAACGTCACGCACGCCCGCTCGCGCGGCACCGTACGGCTTCGCAGCCGCGACTTCCGCGACAAGCCCATGGTGGACCCGCGCTACTTCACGGACCCCGAGGGCCACGACATGCGCGTCATGGTTGCGGGCATCCGCAAGGCACGGGAAATCGCCGCGCAGCCTGCCATGGCTGAGTGGACGGGGCGGGAGCTCTCTCCGGGCATTGAAGCGCAGACGGATGAGGAACTGCAGGAGTACATCCGCAAGACCCACAACACGGTATACCACCCGGTGGGAACCGTTCGGATGGGAGCGTACGACGACGACATGTCGCCTTTGGATCCCGGCTTGCGGGTCAAGGGGGTCACCGGGTTGCGGGTCGCCGATGCGTCCGTCATGCCCGAGCACGTGACGGTCAACCCGAACATCACCGTCATGATGATCGGTGAACGCTGTGCCGACCTGATCCGGGCTGACCGGCTGGAAGCGAGCGGTGCCGTCGTCGCCGTAGCGAGCGAAGAGGAGGATTTCACGCCGTCGTACGCCTGAGGGGCGGCCCTTCGGGGCCCCTCCCGTTGGGGGAAAGTCACCACAGCAAATTTTGATTCCGCCGCGCCCCAGGGCGGCCGATCCTATCTTGCTTTTCTGATAAGGAGTCCACAGTGGAACCCAGCAAGAGTAATGATTCAAGCGGCATGGACGAATTTGGCTACACGCAAACCCTTGACCGCAGCATTGGCAAGTTCGCCAGTTTCGCTGCCGGCGTCAGCTATATCTCCATCCTTACCGGTGTTTTTCAACTGTTCTATTTCGGTTTTTCCATGGCCGGCCCGGCGTACGCCTGGTCCTGGCCGATAGTCTTCGTGGGCCAGCTGATGGTGGCCCTGTGCTTCGCCGAGCTTGCGGGCCGCTACCCGGTTGCAGGCTCGGTTTACAACTGGGCCAAACGGCTCGCGTCGGGAACGTCGTCGTGGCTGGCGGGCTGGCTGTTGCTGCTGTCCTCCATCATGGCGTTGGGGTCTGTAGCACTGGCGCTGCAGATCACCCTCCCGCAGCTATGGTCCGGCTTCCAGTTGGTGGGCGACGGGAGTGGTCCCTTTGATTTCGCCATGAACGGCGTGGTTCTGGCGACGATCATGATCACCATCTCCACACTCATCAACGCGTTCGGCGTGAAGCTCATGACGCGGATCAACAGCATCGGCGTCTTCGTCGAGCTGATTGCGGCGGTGCTGCTGATCCTCGCACTGGGCTGGCACGTGGTGCGCGGACCGGAGGTCTTTTTCGACACCGCCGGCTTCGGTGAAGGCAACGACCTCGGCTTCTTTGGTGTCTTCCTGATCGGCGCCATGGCGTCGGGCTACGTCATGTACGGCTTCGATACTGCCAGCTCCCTTGGCGAGGAAACCAAGGACCCCAAGAGGACAGCTCCGAAGGCCATCCTCCGGGCCGTCACTGCGTCCTTCCTGCTGGGCGGGCTGATGCTGCTGTTCGGCATCCTGGCCGCACCGGACCTCAATGACCCCAAGGTGGGACAAGCTGACGGCGGGCTCCAGTACATCGTGCTCAGCGTCCTCGGCGGGCCGTTCGGCAAGGCATTCCTGGCCTGCATCGTGGTCGCCGTGGTGGTCTGCACCCTTGCGGTGCACGCTGCCGCCATCCGCATGATGTTCGCCATGGCCAGGGACAACAACCTGCCCTTCAGCCGCCAGCTCAGCAAGGTGGATCCCGTACGCCGGACCCCCACGGTGGCAGCGATTGTCATTGGTGTGCTGGCCGTCATCCCGCTGCTCATCAACGTGATGCAGCCGGCCATCTTCACTATCCTCTCCAGCATCAGCATCGTACTGATCTACCTGTCCTACCTTCTGGTGACAGTGCCGTTGCTCCGGAAGAGGTTCCAGAAGAAGTGGCCGCTCGTCACCTCAGACGGCTCCGAACCCGGCTTCTCCATGGGCAAGTGGGGACTGCCCGTCAACATCCTTGCCGTGCTGTGGGGTGGCGCCATGACCATCAACCTCATCTGGCCCCGGCAGGAAATCTACAACTCCGTGCCACCCTTCGAGTGGTACCTGCAGTGGGGCGGAGTGATCTTCGTAACTGCCGTTACCGTAGGCGGAGCGTTGTTGTACCGGCTGAAGATCCGGCACCAAACGGGCGTCCTCGCCGAGCACGCCGCGGCGGTTGCGGCACATCCATCCTCCGGATCGGAGCCTGGACCTGTCCCCCAAAACCCGCCACCCGCCGTCGTGCCCTAACGAAAGCCGCACGTTAACCGAAAGCTGTGCCCTAACGAAAGCCGCACGTTAACTGAAAGCGCCCCCACCCAACTGAGTCGCATTTGTGCACGTTTTGAGCGATCAAAACGCGCACTACTGCTACCCAGTTGGGTGCGGGGCGCTTTTTGCGTGTGGCTTAGGCGAAATCGGAAACCGCCGGGTCCGGGCCGATGCGGCCTTCGGCCCCGCGGTCCAGGCCGTTGATTGCCTCGACATCGGCGTCATCCAGCTTCACGGACAGGGCCGCGAAGTTCTCCTGGATGCGGGACTCCGTGACGGACTTGGGGATGACAACGTTGCCGATCGCAAGGTGCCAGGCGATGACAACCTGTGCCGGCGTGGCGTCGTGCTTGGCTGCGATCCCGGCGATCGTAGCGTTCTCCAGCAGCTCACCGCCTTGGCCAAGCGGAGACCAAGCCTGCGTGAGGATGCCCTTGGAGGCGTTGAACTCGCGCAGTTCGGACTGGTTGAAGAACGGGTGCAGTTCAATCTGGTTGATGGCCGGGACAACGCCGGACTCGTCGATGATGCGCTGCAGGCCCTCGGTGGTGAAGTTGGAAACACCGATGGACTTGACCCGACCGCGCTTTTTCAGCTCAATGAGGGCCTTCCAGGTATCTACGTACTTGTCCTGCTTGGGCTGCTGCCAGTGAATCAGGTACAGGTCCAGGGTCTCCAGCCCGAGTCGGTCCAGGGACTTCTCGAAAGCCTCCAGCGTGGACTCGTAGCCCTGGTCGGCGTTCCACAACTTGGTGGTGATGAAGATTTCCTCGGCGGAAAGTCCCGAGGAGGCAATGGCGCGTCCGACGCCGGCCTCGTTGCCGTAAATCTTGGCGGTATCGATGTGGCGGAAGCCGGCCTCGAACGCCTGGCGGACCACCTTTTCGGCTACATCGTCTTCAACCTGCCATACCCCGTAGCCGAGCTGGGGAATGGTGTTGCCGTCGTTGAAAGTAAGCGTTGGTGAGGAAGTCATGGCTGCAATCCTGCCAGCATGAAGTTGCTCAAAGCACCAAATGTTACGGAAGTCAGCTATCCGCTTAATTCATTGCGCAATAGGAATAGACGCGCACGCTGGTAGTTGCGCACGCGGCACAAAGTCATCACTTCAGCCAGCGAGATGCCTCTCAGCATCGGCAACCTGCTCAAACACGGATTCAGCCCGCCTGCGCACCGACAGGGCACCCACAGGAACGGGACCTACGGCCAGCCGGAGCATGGCGGCCGCTTCAGCCGTGGTGGCAAGGGAGTTTCCTGCCTTGGACAAAGCCCGGTGGACTCCGGCCAGGGAACCCGGGACATCCAGCCCGTCACTCGGCGCGCGCTTCTGGGCCTCCACGCACACGGCCCGCACCCGAGGAGACAACTCAGCCAGTTCATTGGCGATCTCGACGAGCTCGTTGTACAGCTGCTCGTCATCGACGCCCTCAAGAACCTGATGGTACCGGTCCAGGCCGCGGTGAAAGCGATCGTGGGCGCGCCGCCAAAGACCCTTGCCGAGTTCAAGATCGTCCTTCCGCCCTTGCCGGACGGCCCCAAAGAAACCCACAGATCAGCTCAGAGGTACTGGCCCGGGCCGTGGTCCGGATCTTCAGGACGGCCTTGCGGAGCTGCGCCCGGAGCACCCGGAGCCGCGGCACGCTGGGGTTGACCGTTTTCCCCGATGACGATTCCCGGGGCGATGACCGTTCCTGGCGGGAGCTGCCGGAGCTGCATCTGCGCAGCGGCATGGTCCCGCGCTGCCTGCTGGGCAGCGATCGCAGCCTGGATGCCATGGAAGAGTCCTTCAAGCCAACCGACAAGCTGGGCCTGGGCGATCCTCAATTCGGCGTCCGAAGGTGCCTTTTCCTCCGGAAACGGCAGGCTGATGCGTTCAAGTTCCTCGATGAGCTCGGGAGCGAGCCCGTCTTCGAGTTCCTTGATGGAGCGTTCATGAATTTCGGCAAGGCGGCCACGGGCCGCATCATCCAACGGCGCGCTCTTCACCTCTTCAAGGAGCTGACGGATCATGGTGCCGATGCGCATCACCTTGGCCGGCTCGTCAACGAGTTCCTGGAGGTTTGTGCCCTTCGGCTTTGCATCCTTGGATGGCACCTCCTGGCCTGGCTGTTGCCCGTCGGGCGCCGGTGTGCCCTCGTCCAGGGTGGTCCCTTCCACCGGAGTGTCGTCCGAAGCCTCATCCGTGGGCTGAATGTTGTTCAGATCGCTCATGCGTTCATACTCTCATGGGGTTCGTGCCAGCCCGTGGCCAAGACCGGATTATGGACTTCGTTCGTAGCGAAACTCCCTCTCAGCAGCATCTGCCTTGCGGATTCGTGTCCTGCCGGTCCATCCGGTCCCGCCAAAACTGACGTTCAGTCATGGCGGGTCCGGGATGGCCTGTGGATTCGAAGTGCTCCAGGTACTTTTGGTAGGCGTCCGCTCCCATCAAGGAGCGCATATATGCCGCGAAGCCCTTCAAACCCGTAGTGACGGTATTCATCAGTGATGCCCGGCCTTTTGGGCGTGCTTCTCCGGCGGCAAGGCGTTCCACTTGGCAAGCAACTCCTTCTCGGCGGCAGTGGGAACCAGGCCTGCGGGGGCGTAAACCCTGGACGCGACAGGAGCGTCTTCGTGATCCTGCCCGCCGCCAGCCCGGAATGCCCTGATGGTGGCAATCACAGCGGTAACAATCACGATGATGCTCAAGGTCACGAAGATGACTGAAAGCACGCCCTGGATCATGGTGTTCCGTACGACTGCTTCCATGGCGGCCACTGTCTTGGCCGTGCCGAACTCCGTCTTGCCCTCAGCCAACGCCTTGGAAAAAGCCTGGTTGTTCGCGAAGTAACCCACTGCCGGGACGGGTGAGAAAATTTTGTGGAAGCTGGCCGTGATGGTGACGACAGCCGCGAATGCAAGCGGAACCGCCACAATCCAGAGCCACTTGAACACTCCACGCTTGGCGGCGATTGCAAGGCAGACGGCCAGCGCGATCGCAGCCAACAACTGGTTGGCGATGCCGAACAAGGGGAAGAGCGTGTTGATGCCGCCCAGCGGATCAGTCACGCCCATCAACAGGACCGCACCCCAGGCACCCACCATGATTGCGGTGCACAGCCAGGCACCGGGACGCCATGAAGCCTCCTTGAACTTCGGAACAAAGTTTCCGATGGAGTCCTGCAACATGAAGCGGGCCACACGCGTACCGGCGTCCACTGCCGTGAGGATGAAGAGTGCCTCGAACATGATGGCAAAGTGGTACCAGAAGGCCATCATTCCCGGCCCACCAATGAACTGCTGCATGATATGCGCGAGCCCGACGGCCAGCGTCGGAGCGCCGCCGGAACGCGAAATGATGCTCTCCTCGCCAACATCGCGCGCGGTTTGGGCCAACGCGTCCGGTGTGATGTTGACGTTGGCCAGGCCAAGGCTGTTCACCCATTGCGCGGCGGATTCCACGGTGCCTCCGGTCAGGGCCAGCGGCGCGTTCATCGCAAAATAGATGCCACGATCAATCGAGATGGCGGCTACGAGGGCCATGATGGCCACGAAGGATTCCATCAGCATGCCGCCGTAGCCGATGAAGCGGGTCTGGCGTTCCTTTTCTATCAGCTTGGGCGTGGTGCCGGAGGAGATCAGGGCGTGGAAGCCGGACAAGGCACCGCAGGCGATGGTGACAAACAGGAAGGGGAACAAGGCACCGGAGAAGACGGGCCCGTTCTCCCGGCCGGCAAA
Source organism: Paenarthrobacter sp. NPDC089322 (assembly GCF_040684895.1). Taxonomy (NCBI): domain Bacteria; kingdom Bacillati; phylum Actinomycetota; class Actinomycetes; order Micrococcales; family Micrococcaceae; genus Paenarthrobacter; species Paenarthrobacter sp. NPDC089322. Next base: position 18,081 of record NZ_JBFBGW010000021.1, on the reverse strand, counting down.
CTCACTGAAGGCAGGGACGTCGATCTCGGGCCGGACCACGATGATGGCCACGGCCAACATCACGATCACGCCGATCTTCATGAAGGTGGAGAGGTAGTCTCGCGGAGCAAGGAGCAGCCAGACCGGAAGGATGGCGGCGATGAAGCCATAGACGATGATGCCCCAGGCGATAGTGACCTTGTCCAGGTGGAAGAACGCCGCACCCCATTCCGTGCCCGCAACAGCCCCACCACCGATGATCGCGGCCATCAGCAGCACGAAGCCGATGATGGACACTTCCATGACCTTGCCGGGACGGATGAAGCGAAGATACACACCCATGAACAGCGCGATCGGGATGGTCATGCCTACAGAGAAGACGCCCCAGGGGCTCTCACCCAAAGCATTGACCACCACAAGCGCGAGGATGGCCACGATGATGATCATGATGAGCAGCGTGGCGATCAAAGCCGCCGTACCGCCGATGACGCCCAATTCCTCGCGTGCCATCTGGCCGAGGGAGCGCCCACCGCGGCGCATGGAGAAGAACATCACCAGATAGTCCTGGACGGCCCCGGCAAGAACGACGCCGATGATGATCCAGATGGTGCCCGGCAGGTAACCCATCTGGGCAGCAATGACCGGCCCAACCAGCGGACCGGCACCTGCGATGGCCGCGAAGTGGTGGCCGAAGAGGACGTTGCGGTCCGTCCTGACGTAGTCCTTGCCGTCGGCTTTGTACTCGGCCGGAGTTGCGCGCCGGTCATCCGGCTTCAGGAGGTAGCGCTCAATGACTTTGGAATAGAAACGGTAACCGATCAGGTACGTACACACCGCTGCGAATACAAACCAGATGGCGTTGACGGTCTCACCGCGCACCAAGGCGAGCATGAACCACGCCACCGCGCCGAGCAGCGAAATCGCCACCCACAGTCCGATCTTGGCCGGGGTCCATTTACGTTCTTCAGCTTCCCGAACCGAATCGTCCACCGCCGGCGCGGGCAGCGTCGGATCCAGTCCTTCCGCGAGTTCAGCCTTGCTATCCATATCTCCTCCTTGAGAGCCGCCGGGCTGCCGACCGTGGGCAGGCAGACTTAAGGCCGCAGGCTAGCAATCACAGGAAGCGCAGGCATGACCCAACACACTGAAAGACGGGGTCTGCGCGCCGAGCGGCGGTGCGGGTGCGGCGAGCGGTAGGTTCAGCCGGCTTTGCCTTGGGCCTGGACCATGCGTGCTTCACAAAGATCCAGCCAACGGACTTCAGCTTCAGCCTGGAAAATCAGGGAGTCCAAGACCAACAGCCATGCAGTGTCCGCAGGTTTTTGGTTTGCCGAGACTGCCTTCCGGGTCTGGGTGTGTTCCTGCAAGGCCCGGATCGAGACCTCCCGCTGGGATTGGATTACAGCAGAGGCATCCACGCCCGGCAGGGTCACCGCGAGCGCCAGTTTGATGGCGATCTCGTTCCGCGGCGGGTTGCCGCGCTCCACCGCTCCCTCAAACCAGGCCGCGACTTCCTCGACCCCGGCGTCAGTGATGCTGTAGACGACGTGGCCGCCGCCGTCGTCGCCGTCCTTGCTGACCAGGCCGTCGCGCTCAAGCCGGTCCAGCGTGGTGTAAACCTGGCCGATGTTCAGCGGCCACGCCGCGCCCGTGCGGTCCTCGAACTCAACACGCAGCTCATAGCCATACCGGGGCTGGTCATGGAGCAGGGCCAGCAGGCTGTGCCGGATGGACATGAAGCTCCTTGCTGCGGGTAGGGACGGGTTGAATTGCGCAGTAACCGGCTCAGAGGAGCAAGAGGACCTTCCCCACGTGCTCTCCCGAATCAAAATACTCGTGGGCCTCGCGGACCCGGTCCAGCGGGAACGTCTTGGCCACCAGGGGTTTGATGCGGCCGTCGGCAAGCATGGGCCACACGGACTCGCGAACTGTTGACATGATGATGCCCTTTTCCGCAACGGGCCGTGGCCGGAGCGCCGTCCCGATGACGGCGGCACGCTTGTTGAGGAGCTGGCCCAGGTTGATTTGCGCTTTGGTGCCGCCCTGCAGGCCGATCACGATGAGCCTTCCATAGTCAGCGAGCGCCTCAATGTTTTGTTCGAGGTACTTGGCACCGACGACGTCGAGGATCACGTCCGCGCCTTTGCCACCGTTTTGCGCCTTGAGGCTCTCGGGAAAATCCTCTTCCGCGTAGTTGATGGCGATGTCGGCACCGAGGAAGGCCTTTGCGGTACCGACTTTCTCGTCCGTACCGGCCGTCGTGGCGACTTTTGCCCCGTAGGCTTTGGCCAGTTGGATCGCCATGGTGCCAATGCCGCCCGTGGCGCCGTGGATCAGCACGGTCTCGCCGGGCTGGAGCTGCGCTGTCATGATGAGGTTCGAGTAGACAGTTGCCGCAACTTCCGGCAGCGCCGCTGCGGTGACCAGGTCCACGCCTTCAGGCAGCCGGAGGACCTGTTCGGCCGGCACGGCAACCTGCTGTGCGTAGCCCCCTCCCGATAGCAGGGCAACTACTTTGTCGCCTACCGAGAACGCTTTGGTGACGCCGGGGCCAAAGGCTGCAATGCGCCCGGACACTTCAAGGCCCGGAATTTCGGAAGCGCCCGCAGGCGGCGGGTAGAAGCCGCGGCGCTGCTGGACGTCCGCCCGGTTCAGGCCGGCGGCCACGACGTCGATCAGCACCTCGCCGTCGCCGGGCACCGGAGCCGGTACCTCCCTGACGTCGAGGACTTCGGGTCCGCCTGGTTCTGAGATGTAGACGGCTTTCATGACGAACTCCCGGTTTCTTGCCTGTCATCCAAAGCCCGGGGCAGGGCCTGGAGGACCTGATGTTTTGGTACAGCCAACTCCCTATGAAACACTACTAGGCAGGGAAGGTTGTCCGAGCGGCCTAAGGAGCTGGTCTTGAAAACCAGTGTGCGGTAACCCCGTACCAAGGGTTCAAATCCCTTACCTTCCGCCAAGAGATGCCCCGGGTCCACCAACCCGGGGCATTTTTGTGCCTGCGGGACGAGTTGCTTATGGCTCAGGCGTGGATCTGAGAACTGACACCCAGAAAATCATTGAAACTGTCAGACCCCGCGCATAGTGTTCTGTCTGTCTTCACAACCTCTGACAACAGCCGTGGCTTGGGCCGCGAAACAACACAGGAGCCTGACGCATGCCTTCGCCTGAAATCACCCCTGGTGCACCGTGCTGGATTGATCTGATGACGTCCGATACCGAGAAGGCCAAGGCGTTTTACAACGCACTTTTCGGCTGGACTTACGAGACCGGAGACCAGGAGAAGTACGGCGGTTACATCACGGCGTCCAAGGATGGCCGGATGGTGGCAGGCATCATGCAGAAGCAGGCGGACATGGGCGCCATGCCGGACGTCTGGTCCACCTACCTGCGTACGGACGATATCCAGGCCACCACCGAGGCCGCCGCCGCCCACGGGGGCCAGATCTACATGGACCCCATGGAGGTTCCGGAGCAAGGCAGCATGGCCTTGTACGGAGACTCATCGGGAGCGGCCATTGGTGCGTGGCAATTCGGTGGGATGAAAGGCTACGAGCTCGCTGCTGAGTCCGGTGCCCCGGCATGGCACGAGCTTCTTTCCAAGGACTACGAGTCCGCGGTGTCCTTCTACCAGAACGTCTTCGGTTGGGACACCGCCGTTGTAGGCGATACCCCTGAGTTCCGCTACACCACCCTGGGTTCCGGCAACGACGCCAAGGCGGGCATCATGGACGCGTCCGGGTTCCTGCCGGAACAGGTGCCGTCCATGTGGAGCGTGTACTTTGCCGTGGACAACATGGACGCCACGGTGGAGCAGGCCCTGGCCCTGGGTGCCACCATCATCCAACCTGCCGAGGACACTCCCTTTGGGCGGTTGGCCACTCTTTCGGATCCCACGGGCGCTGTTTTCAAGCTGGTCCAGGATTTGGCCCTGACGGCCTAGCTCCAGACTCTCGGGTTCGCGCCGGCGGCCCCCCACCCATGGGCAACCGGCGCGATCCGCTCATTGCTGATCTTGGGGGATCGCTCGGCGTGGGTCATTGTCTGGTCCCCCATCGTTCGACCGCAGCTCCGCCAGGACATGTCCGACGCTCAACTGTGGTCCTTCTGGGAATGAGGACCAGAAATGCAACATCCATCCACACCCATCAGGGCAACCGCGGTGCTGTGCATGGCGTCAATCGCGCTCGTGGGTTGTTCGATCATCAGCAGCGGAGACGCGAAGAGGGACGAGTCAGGAAAACCCACGGAGACGTCCGTTGCCGATGCTTTCAAGGTCAAGGTCGGCGACTGTATCGCTGAGCCGTCAGGCAACGAGGTCAAGGACGTTTCCATCATCCCCTGCGAGCAAAGCCACGACCTCGAGGCATACGCTGCCAAGGACATCGCTGCCGACGCGTACCCCGGCGACAGCGAGGTGGAAAGGCAGTCCGAAGAATACTGCGGTGCGGAATTCGCCACGTTCGTCGGATTGCCCTACGACCAATCCACCTTGGAACTGACCTACTTCTACCCCACCAGCGAAACGTGGGCCGCTGACGACCGTGAGATTGTCTGCCTGATCGGCGGCGCTCCGGGCGAAGCAACCACCGGAACCCTGAAGGGCGCCGCCAAGTAGCCGTTGATGGCCGGCGAACGCCCTTCGGCCACCAACGGTCAACCTCCCATTCATTCCACCGTGTTCTGCTATGCCCGATCGCTAGGTTTACCCGGAGTAAGTTTCCGGATTCGCCCACTTCACAAGACAGCGGGCGTCGTCCAAAGGGCCCCACAGGGCTCCCTAATGAAAGTTGAAGCGGATGTACCAACAACACTGGAAATTAGCGGCGGGTACTGTCCTGTCGGCGGGTTTGATTGCGGCCCCGCTGACGGTTGTACCGGCCATCGCGGCGGACGATCCGTCCAGCCCGGCCGGCACGTCGCCGGTAGTCATCAACGAGGCCTACCTGAGCGGGGGCAGCACCGGCTCAGCTTTCAAGAACAAGTTCGTTGAGCTCTACAACCCTTCCGACGCTCCGGTCAGCCTGACGGGCTGGTCCATCCAGTACAGGTCGGCAGGAAGCACCACGGCGCCCACCGGAATCACGCCCCTCACTGGAAGCATCCCGGCCAGAGGCTATTACCTGGTTCAGGGAGCAACAAACAGCACCACGTCCACGGCGCCGTCCCTTCCGACGCCGGACGTGCAGGCGACCGGCACGCTCAACCCCAGCGGGACAGCGGGAACCCTGGTGCTGGCCAAGCAAACCACTGCCGTGTCTCCCCTCCCTGCGGGCTCGGTAACCGGCAATCCCGCCATCGCAGACCTGCTCGGCTACGGCACCTCCAACACATTCGAAACCGCCGCGGCCACGGCCCCGGCAGGCAACACTGATGTGAAGAGTATTACCCGGAGCAACGCCACAGACACCGACTCCAACACGGCCGACTTCAGCCTGAGCGCAACAATCACCCCCACGGCTTCCGGCGGCGTTACACCGCCGGTTGAGGAGCCCGGGCCTGGCGTCAAGACGATTGCCGAGATCCAAGGCACTGCTGCCTCCAGCCCGCTCGTCGGCAGCACGGTCACCACCCGCGGCAAAGTAACCGCCGTCTACGCCACCGGTGGCTTCAATGGCTACTATGTCCAGACCCCCGGAACCGGCGGCGAAACAGCCGGGGCGGCCAGGTCGGCGTCGGACGCTTTGTTCATCTACTCCCCCACGACGGCAGCGACGGTGCAGCCGGGTGAGTACCTCGAACTCACCGGCGCCGTGAGCGAATTTGCCAACCAAACCCAGCTCACCGTTGACCCGGCCGGTTTGAAGAAACTGACCGAAGCCGCACCCGAGGTCAAGACCACGCCATTCACCATGCCCGCCAACGAGGCAGCCCGCGAAAGCCTCGAGGGAATGCTCATTGCCCCGCAAGGCAACTTCACCGTCACGGACAACTACTCGTTGAACCAGTACGGCGAGATCGGCCTCGCCGCCGGTACTTCTCCCTTGATACAGCCGACGGCGGTGGCCGCCTACGGCTCCGAGGAGTACAACGCCGTGGTTGCTGACAACGCCCTGCGCGGCATCAAGCTCGACGACGGCGCCTCCACCAACTTCCTTAAGGATGCAGCCACCAAAGCACTCCCTCTCCCCTACCTGACTACATCGGACCCCGTCCGTGTGGGGTCGCCCGCACAGTTCAGGACCGACGTCATCCTGGGCTACGGCAACAATTCCTGGAAGTTCCAGCCCCTCGCACCGCTCACCCCTTCCGACGCGGACTCCGTCCAGCCCGCGAGCTTTGCAGCTACCCGCCCCGACGGCCCGGCGGATGTGGGCGGCAACCTCAAGCTGGCCTCCTTCAACGTCCTGAACTACTTCCCCACCACAGGCGACCAGCTCAGCGGCTGCATTTTCTACACCGACCGCGAGGGAAACCCCATCACGGTAAAGGAGGGCTGCAACGCCCGTGGAGCTGCCAACGCTGAGAACTTCGAGCGCCAGCAGGCCAAGATCGTCTCCGCCATCACCAAGGCCGGCGCCGACGTCGTATCGCTTGAGGAAATCGAAAACTCCGCACAGTTCGGCAAAGACCGCGACGACGCCCTGTCCAAACTGGTGGACGCCCTCAACGTCAGGACGCCCGGGGTCTGGGACTACGTCCGGACACCCGCAAACGCTCCCCCGCTGAGCGACGAAGACATGATCCGCACCGCATTCATATACAAGAAGGCCGTGGCCGCACCCCTAGGCGAGTCCATCATCCACAACGACACCGTGGCCTTCGCGAGCGCCCGCAAACCCCTAGCCCAGGTGTTCAAGCCGGTGGGCGCGGACGATGACAAGAAGTTCATCGCCATCGTGAACCACTTCAAGTCCAAGGGCTCTGCCGCCACGCCGGATGACACCGACAAGGGCCAGGGCGCTTCCAACATCGCCCGGACCAGGCAGGCCGAATCCCTGCTTGCCTTCGCCAACGAGCTTCAGGCTTCCAAGGGAACGGACAAAGTCTTCCTCATCGGCGACTTCAACGCCTACGCCAAAGAAGATCCCATCAACGTCCTTACCGGTGCCGGGTACACGGACCTCGAGGATGGAACGGGCAAGCACTCCTACCTGTTCGGTGGCATGGTCGGTTCGCTGGACCACATCCTGGCTTCACCGGCTGCCCACAACGTGGTAACCGGCACTGACATCTGGAACATCAACTCGGTGGAGTCCGTGGCGCTGGAGTACAGCAGGTATAACAACAATGTGACCAACTACTACGCCGAGGACGAGTTCCGGGCCAGCGACCATGATCCCGTGGTGGTCGGCCTCAACCTGGCTCCGGACGCCCCGGCCACTGTTGACCTGCAGTTCCTCGGCATCAACGACTTCCACGGCCGTATTGATTCCAACACGGTCCTGTTCGCAGGAACGGTGGAAAAGCTCCGTGCAGCAGCAGCCCCGGGCGCAACGGCGTTCATCTCAGCCGGCGATAACATCGGCGCTTCCCTCTTCGCTTCGTCCGTCGCGAAGGACCAACCCACCATCGACGTCCTGAACGCCCTCGACCTGCAGGCTTCCGCGGTGGGTAACCACGAGTTCGACGGCGGTTGGGCAGACCTGCGCGACCGCATCATCTCCGGAGGTACCAATGCGAAGTTCGCGTACCTGGGTGCCAACGTGTACCAAAAGGGCACCACAACCCCGGTCCTGCCCGAGTACAAGGTCCTGGACATGAACGGCCTGCGCGTGGCGGTCATCGGCACTGTGACCCAGGAAGTTCCGACGCTCGTGACTCCGGCCGGGATCACAGAGCTTGAGTTCGGTGATCCCGTTGAAGCCATCAACCGGGTTGCCGCGAAAATCAAAGCCGAGGACCTGGCTGACCTCATCATCGTGGAGAACCACGACGGCGCTGCCGCAGGCACACCCGAGGGCGCCACGCTGGAGCAGGAAGTCGCCGCCGGTGGTCCCTTCGCCAAGCTCGTGAACCAAACCACGCCGGATGTTGCCGCGATCTTCACGGGGCATACCCACAAGGAATACGCGTGGGACGCTCCCGTGCTGGACAGCAGCGGGCAACCCACCGGCAAGACCCGGCCGATTGTGCAGACCGGGAACTACGGAGAAAACGTGGGCAGTGTGACGCTCACCGTGGACACCGCCACGAAGTCCGTCACCGCCTACAAAGCCGCCATCGTGGACCGCACCACGGACACCGCGGAAAGCCTCGTTGCTGCGTACCCGCGCGCTGCAGCCGTCAAAACGATCGTGGATAAAGCCCTCGCTGACGCCGCGGTCATCGGCAACCAGCAGGTGGGCGCAGTGACCGCTGATATCACCACGGCGTTCACCCCGGACCCGGCAGGCGGCGCCCCCAAGCGGGACGATCGCGCGAACGAATCCACACTTGGAAACCTCGTGGCGGACTCCCTGGTGGACACCCTCAAGGCTCCTGAACTTGGTGCCGCGGAGATCGGCGTCGTTAACCCCGGTGGGCTACGCAACGAGCTGTACTACGCCCCGGACGGCAGCATTACGTACGCCGAAGCCAATGCGGTCCTGCCGTTCGTGAACAACCTTTGGACCACGTCGCTCACCGGCGCCCAGTTCAAGACGCTCCTGGAACAGCAGTGGCAGACCAACGCGGACGGCACCATCCCCAGCCGGCCCTACCAGCAACTGGGACTCTCCAAGAACGTGAACTACACCTACGACGCCGCCCGCCCTGCAGGCGACCGCATTACCAGCATCCGGGTAAATGGCGAGGGCATTGATCCGGCCAAGCAGTACAGGATCGGTACCTTCAGCTTCCTCGCAACCGGCGGTGACAACTTCCGGATCTTCAAGGAAGGCGCTGATACGAAGGATACCGGTTTGGTAGATCGCGATGCCTGGATCAAGTACCTCCAAGCCCACAACCCGGTGTCCCCGGACTTCGCCCGCCGCTCCGTTGCCGTGGCGAACTCCACGGCGGCAGAGGTCAAGGGCGGAGATGCGATGACCCTCGCCGTGTCCAAGCTGGACCTCACCTCCATCGGCAGCCCGGCCAACAAGACCCTCAAGGCCGTGTTCACCGACGCAAAGGGAACGACCATCGCGCTGGGCGACGTTCCGGTCAGCGGTGGTTCCGCAGCGGTGGACCTCAAGGTTCCCGCGGCAGCGGCCGCAGGAACGGCCACTTTGGTGCTCACCGCCGTCGAAACCGGCACCGTGGTGAAAGCCGAGGTGAATGTCGCCGAAAGCGGGCCGAACCCGCCGCAATGCATCGCTCCGGTAAAGCCCGGCAAGTGGTACGACGTCGTGGGCTGGCTGAAATACACCTTCGCCTGGTTGGAGTACCAGAAGTGCCTTAGGGGCTAGCTGCCCGTTTGACGCTGGAACCACAAAGTCATGCCCCCAAGGCGCCTTGGGGGCATGACTGCTACTTCAGGACTATCCCCGCAGGATGCTGCGGGCAATTTCGTCCGCGTCCCTAAGGGTGCGCTGCCCGCTGCTGTAGACCCGTCCGTCGGCTGGCCGGGCCTCCGCAGCGATGGCTGTCCCCCACTGGTTTGACGAGAGCTGAAGGCCCAGCACATACATCCCCTCCGTCACGGACCCATTGGATGCGACGGGCCGGTATGGGTGGGGTTCCACATCCAGACCCGTTGTCTGCACGGGCGTACCCTCGACGCTCATCATGATCTTGGTGCGTACCAACCCATCGGTCATGAGCTGTTCCAGGAGCGGCGAGACATTGAAGCCCACCCTGTTGGCCGGCGACATCGCCTCAATCAGCGTCCGAGCCTCCGCCGGAGCGTCGCGAACCCAGGGTGAAAACGCGCGGAAGACTTTCGCGGTCCGGTCCACGCTGAACTTCGGGTCCGGGCCCACGAAACTTACGACGCCGGCACGCGCCAACGCTGCCAACTGCTCGGAACGCAGCGCAGGAGGTCCGCTCGCGAGCCCCTCGACGAAGGACTCGAACCAACCGCGGAGCCCCGCCAACCACGATTCGTCCGTGATGCCGCCGTCGGCAACCACGGCTTTGAGGATCGCCCTGCCGGTGTGCAGGGCGCCGATCGCCATCTTCACAGGGTCCGATTCGCCCAGCGCGGAGCGGCGTGCGTCGTCATCCAGGTAGGCAGTGATCGCGGAGTCCAGCTGCCGCCGGGATGCGAAGCTCCGGCCTGCCAAAGGGGCCGCCAACCCGCGAAGATTCAAGCGGCGCGATGCCGCAACATGTTTCTCCACCAGGTCCCCCACGTTGCTTTCCCAATTCGCAGTGGTATGCGCATGCGGCTGCAACGCGTCCTCGAGGTCGGCAAGGAACTGCTTGGGATCGCGGATGGCAGCCGGCTGGGAGCTGGCCAGCGTTGTGTAGTACGCCCACAACGCATCGCGGTGCAGCAGCGGCCACAAGTCGTGGTCGAATGCAGGCTGGATACCGGCTGCCGTAAACCTGTCCATGGCCGCTTCCGTCAGGTACCGCATGGTGACGCTGCTCGGGTAATAGCCGGCCAGCCCGGCCTTCGCCCGGTACGGGGTTCCGCGGCGGGACGCTGCGATGATCTTCGGTTCCCGGCCTGAGGGCCGGTATTCCAGCACTCCTGCTCCCGGCACACCTGCCTCGACGAACTTGCCGCCGCGGCCCTCGGTCAATTGGCCCACGACGTCGAAGAAGTTCAGGCCCATGCCGCGAACCAGGACGGGCTCGTTGTCCGGCACTTGCTGCCAGTCGACATCGGCCGGCGGTGCCGGCGGGAAGTACAACAGGCCCTGTTCCTCCGCCGCCCGCCGGAACGACCTCTGCTCAGGGCTCAACCGGGCATCGATGTGACCGAGCGCGAGCACCACCGAACCGACGGTGAGGGTAGCGCCGCCGGCCAGTTCGACGTCGAACATCTGCCCCGCCGGGCGTGCGGCGACGGCGGTCGTCTCATGGAAGGTGACCTCCACGCCGTCGGGCAGCCGCGCCAGCAGCTCCTCCAAGGTCTGCCGCAAGTACCGGCCGTACAGCGCCCGGCTGGGGAAGTCGTGGGACTCGAGTGTTGCCAGCTCCGCCTTTTCAGCGTCGTTCACTCCCCGGCCATCCCGACGGCGGGCCTCGCGCCAGCGGTCGAAGGAACCACCCGCGAGGGGCGGCGCAAGTTCCGGATCCTCGGGAATGAGCGTGGGGTAGAACGACTGGGTATTCATCAGGTACAGCCGTGACTGTTCCGGTTGCCAGACATGGCCCGAACCCGCCGGGTAAGGGTCTACGACGTCGATGTGCAGCCTGGGTGCCGCATCCGCGGTTACGCCCGCGGGGCTGCCGGCGGTTGGGCTGGTGGCGGGTGGGCTGGTGGCCGCAGCCCAGTTCGCGAGCAACCGCTCAAGGACGCTGGTGCCCCGAGGGCCGGCCCCGATGAGGGCAACACGGTTGGTTTGCGATTTAGCCACGCTCAAGCTTAACTTCCTGTGACTTGCTTCCCGTTGAGCAGTGTTGCTTGGATGGGGCGATGACCACCACAGCAGCTGATCAGACGCCACTCCCAGAGAACGACGCCGTGCCGCCCTCCGCAGTGGGGGTTGCCCCTGAGCCTACGGATGAAAACGTGTGGCTTGAAGAGATTCACGGCGAAGAACAGCTGGCCTGGGTCCGTGAACAGAACGCCCGCACCGAGGAATTGCTGGAGGACGACGAGTACGCCGCGGTCGAGGCCGGCATCCTGGAGGTACTGGACTCCACTGATCGAATCGCGATGGTCAGTAAGCGCGGCGACTACTACTACAACTTCTGGAAGGACCAGCAGCACCCCAAAGGGCTGTGGCGCCGGACCACGTGGGAAAGCTACCTGGCGGAGGAACCCGAGTGGGACGTCCTGCTCGACGTTGACGCCTTGTCCGCAACTGAAGGCCAGGAATGGGTGTTCCACGGAACCAACTTCCTGCGCCCGACCCAAGGCTCCGAGTACCGGTTCGCCATGATCGCGCTCTCGCCGGACGGCGGTGACGCCGACCGCTACCGCGAGTTCGACGTCGAATCCCGCACCTTCGTAGATCCGGCGTCGGGCGGATTCGACATCCCGACGGCCAAGGGCAACGTCAGCTGGCTCGACGCCGATACGCTGCTCGTGTCCAGCACTGCGGCGGGGCTGCCTGCAACGACGTCGTCCTACGCACGAACCGGTGTCAAGCTGCGCCGAGGCCAGTCCCTGGCGGAAGCCGAGCGTCTCTTCGAGATTCCCGAGGACCACATGTTGACCGTGGTGGCCCATGACTCCACGCCAGGCTTCGAGCGGACGTTCGCAGTGGATTACATCGACTTCCATAACCGGAGCACGTGGCTGCTTCGGGACGGGTCCTGGACCGCGATTGACGTTCCCACAGACGTGAACATCAGTGCCCACCGTGAATGGCTGCTGTTCCGTCCGCAAAAAGACTGGGATATCGCTGGAACTGTGTACCCGGCCGGTTCGTTGCTTGCTGCCGGTTTCGAGGACTGGTTGGCTGGGTCGCGGGACGTGGTGGTCTTGTTCGCGCCGGATGCCCATACGTCCCTGCAGTCCTGGAGTTGGACCAGGGATTACCTGCTGCTGAACCTGCTCCGGGATGTCTCATCCGAGATCCGGGTGCTCGACCCTTCCAGGCTTGGCACCGATGGCTTGTCTGGTCGCGATGGCTTGCCCGGCACCGTTGGGACGTGGGGCTCCACCGTCTTGGATGCCTGCCCGCCATTGCATGACGTCAACGCCTATGCGGTGGACGACGAGGATTCGTCCGGAGCGGGCAACGACTACTGGCTCGTTGCTACCGGATTCACCACGCCCACCACGCTCACCCGTGGAACGCTCACCCGTGGAACGCTCACGGCAGCAGGGACGGCGGGCACGAGCGGCTCCGCGGAACAAATTGGCAGGGACCGGATTGGAGGGGACCGGTTTGGCGGAGTTACCAGCCGGCACGCTGTTGTGAAGCGGTCTCCGTCGTTCTTCAACGAGTCCGACTACGAGGTCCAACAATTTTTCGCCGTTTCTGAGGACGGGACCCGCGTCCCCTACTTCCAGGTGGCCTCGAAGGAATTGGTCCTGGACGGCCAGAATCCCACCCAGCTTTCGGGCTATGGAGGATTCGAAGTTTCCCGCACTCCCGCCTACAGCGGGACGATTGGCCGGGCATGGCTGGAGCGCCGCACTGTTGGCCTGGGTCAAGCTGAAGATTCCCGCTCCCGCGGGGGCGTATACGTCGTGGCAAACATCCGCGGTGGAGGTGAATACGGGCCGTCCTGGCACCGGGCCGCGCTACGGGAAAACCGGCACCGCGCCTATGAGGACTTCGCTGCGGTGGCCAAGGACCTGATCTCGCGTGGCGTTACCAGCCGCCGACGTTTGGGCTGCGTTGGTGGGTCCAACGGCGGACTGCTCGTGGGCAACATGCTGACCCGGTATCCGGAACTGTTCGGTGCCGTGTCCTGCGGCGTGCCGCTTTTGGACATGCGGCGTTATTCCAAGCTCTCCGCCGGCTATTCCTGGATCGCCGAATACGGCGACCCCGACGTGCCCGACCAGTGGGAATTCATCCGTACCTTCTCTCCGTACCATCTGCTCCGTGACGGCGTGGAATATCCCGAGACGTTCATTTGGACCGCCACCTCCGACGATCGCGTGGGGCCGGTCCAGGCCCGGAAGATGGCAGCACGCATGCACGCGATGGGTATTCCCAACGTCTGGTTCCACGAGGCTCTCGAAGGCGGACATGCGGGGGCATCGGACAACCGGCAGGCCGCGGCGCTCCAAGCCCGGAGCAACCATTTCCTCTGGCGTGCCCTTGCTGGAAGCCACTAGGCCGCTGTTGCTTTCCGCCCGCACCGCCCATTAGACGCTTGCCTGCGCATTAGGTGCTTGGAACCGTCCGCAGCGAGCCATGGCAATCGTTCACGGGCTGAAGCACGTCAGGGTCTGTTTTGCACTGGGCCGCCGGTTCTGCGTATCCTTGGTGGGCTAGCAATAGCAATTGGAGACGTGCCAGAGCGGCCGAATGGACTTCACTGCTAATGAAGGGTCGGGGTTAAACTCGACCGGGGGTTCAAATCCCCCCGTCTCCGCGAATTGGTCCCGGTTTTCGAACCGGGACCTTTTGCGTTAACCAGCGGATGTCCGCACGAAGTTACCCGCCGCCGCGGAGCACACAGGGCTACGCCCGGCCTTGGGCGTCATTGCAAGGGCTATCGTCCGCTGACCTCGGCCCCGGCGCTGCGGTGAAGACCCAAGCTGTCCACGGTGCTGACCAGCATCAGTACTGCCATTGCGAGGAAAGCACCCTTGTAGGCGCCCACTCCGTCCAGCCCAACGATGTGTGCCGCCTCGAAGAGCCTCAGGAAGAGGGCACCCACGGCGATTCCGGCACCGGCCGCCAACTGAACCAACGTGGCGGAAATGGCGTTGGCCGAGGGCAACTGCTCAGGAACGATGTCTGCATACTGCACGGAAGCGTAGGCCGAGAACCCGATTGAACGGAAAGCGCCGCTAAGCAACAGCAGGGCGAAAATGACCGGCTCAGGTGTCTGCGCGGTCAGGAAGGCACACAGGGCGAAGGTCACGGCCGAAGCCAATGATGAGAAGACGAGCACAGGCTTGAAGCCAAAGCGCCTGATGATGGGCGTGGTGGCTGGTTTGATTCCGATGTTGCCCACAAAGACAGCCGCAACCATCACACCGGCCTTCAGTGGGTCCCATCCAAACCCGTCCTGGAACATCAACGGCAGGAGGAACGGTACGGAACTGATGGTGAGGCGATAGATGAAACCGCCGGTCGATGTTGCCCGGAACGTCCTGGTTCCAAACACCCTGAGGTTGAACAGCGGGACTTTGGCCTTGGTCATCCACCAGACCGCAGCTGCCAAAGACAAGACACCGGCAGAAACCACGACGGCGGCCAGCAGCCCGGGTGCATTGCCGCCCAGGGTTTCCAGCCCGACCACCACGGCCCCCACACCCAGTGTCGTCAGGAGGAGCCCGAACCAGTCGAGCCTGCGTTCTCCGTCGGGTTGCGTCTTGGGTACCAACCTCAGGGCCGCAATGAAGGCTGCGATACCCAGCGGGACGTTGATGATGAAGATCCAGTGCCAGGAAAGGAACGTGGTCAGCGCCCCACCGACCATCGGGGCTAAGACGGGCGCCAACAGCCCGGGCCAAACCAGGTAGGCCGTGGCCCTCAGCAGCTCCGGCTTTGGAGTCCCACGGAGCACGACAAGCGTGCCCACGGGCACCATCATCGCTCCACCGGCTCCCTGGGCGACACGGCTCAGCGTGAGCATGGTGAGGTCCTGGCTTACGGCGCAGAGGAGCGAGGCGACAGTGAAGACTGCGATGGCCAGGCAAAACACGGTGCGGGCGCCGAGTCGTTCCGCGAGCCAGCTGCTGAGTGGGATGCCCATGGCCACAGTCACCAGGTAGGCAGTCATAGTGATGTTGACGTCTGCCGCCGCCACGTTGAAGTCCAAGGCGATGCTCGGTATGGCTGTGGTTAGGACAGTGCCATCCAGGAACTCCATGAAGAAAGTCGCGGCCACCAGCAGAGCCAAACGTGGCTGCCAGGAAGTCCCCGTGGCAGATTCGACGTCCGAGGTGTTGGAATGTGTGCTCATGGCTCCCGTCCGGGATCTGGCTGGGCGTCCGCATGTGCGGAGCGGATGTGTTTGCTCGATCCTATAGATGCCCAGTGGGAGCGATCACAACATGACGTTCGTGAATCGCCTCATCCTGCCTGGGCCAAGGCAAAGGGAAGCACAGCAGAAGCCCCTGCCCGCCGAAGCACCTGGGCAGCCACCGTCATCGTCCATCGGCTATCGATGAGGTCATCCACCAACAACAACGGCTGGCCGCCAAGCCCGGCGACGGCTTGAGCCACTTCAGGCCCTGCCACCAGCCGGTCCCACACCCCGGCAAGCCTGTACGCACTGTTACCACCGCGCGATCCTGTAGGACCGCCGTGCGCAAGCTGCAGCTGCCCCAAGTACGGCATCCTCCCTATCCCCGCAATCCCCTGCGCCAGTGAGTCCACGAGTTGCGGCTTGCTCCTGGATGGAATACTGACGACTGCTGCCGGACGTCCAACTCCGCTCCAAGCCGAACCACCCTCAGCCCCGGACCATTCGCGCAGGACCTGGACGCATGCTTGGAGCATGGCGGGATCGACCTGCCTGTCGGAAGCGCCGGCTGCAAAGAGCTCCCGCAGTGCGCCGCCCCAGCCCAGGTCCGTCAGCCTAGCCAGGACGCGCCCCTCCGAGACGCTCACCTCCGGTTTGATCTTTCCCTTCACCTGCACACCGAGCCTGTCCATCCCACTCGGCCATTGGAGCCGGGGCTCCACCGCAATCCCTGCTCGTCGCAGGGTTTGCCCGGCAGCGTCCACGGCCTCCGCGGCAATGTCCACAGGGAACCATCGTCCTGCGCAGTTGTCGCACCGACCGCAAGGCGCGGCGGTCTCGTCATCCAGGACCGACGTGATGAACTCCATGCGGCAGCCTGCAGTGTCCTGGTAAATCACCATGGAGTCCTGCTCGTCCACGCGTGCCTCAGCGATGCGCGCATAGCGCTCGGCGTCATAGGCCCACGGGCGTCCCGTCGACCGCCAACCACCGCCTACACGTTCCACAGCGCCGTCCACCGCCAAGACCTTCAGGAGGAGCTCCAAGGGTGTGCGGCGAAGATCCACCCGCGCTTCCAGCGCAACTGTGGACAACGCCGAGCCGGCCTCACTGAGCGCAGTGAGAACCGCTGCGGCTTTGTCTTCTGCAGGCATGGAAGCGGTAGCAAAGTACTGCCAGATTTCGCGGTCTTCCGAGCCAGGAAGCAGAAGGACATCCGCGTTCGCAGCGCCTCGACCGGCACGGCCCACCTGTTGGTAATACGCCACTGGTGATGAGGGGGCTCCCAAATGGATCACGAATCCGAGGTCCGGCTTGTCGAACCCCATACCCAAAGCGGATGTGGCGACCAGCGCCTTCACTTGGTTGTCCTTGAGGAGCTGCTCTGCCCGTTCCCTGTCCGCGGGATCCGTCCTGCCTGTGTAGGACAGGACGTTGTGGCCGGCTTCAGCCAGCAAACGGGCGGTGTCTTCGGCCGCTGAAACTGTCAGCGCATAGATAATCCCGCTTCCGGGCATATCAGCAAGGTGAGTCAACAGCCAGCCGAGCCGATCCCGTGAATTCGGCAGGTTCAGCACGCCCAGCCTCAGCGATTCGCGGCCGAGCGCGCCACGAATGGTCAATACACCGGCGCCCAACTGTTCCTCGATGTCGTGAACCACTCTTGAGTTGGCCGTTGCCGTCGTGGCAAGAACAGGCACGGACTCCGGCAAGCGTTCTATAAGATCTGCGATACGTCGATAGTCCGGCCGGAAATCGTGTCCCCAGTCCGAAATACAGTGCGCCTCATCGATAACCAGCAGTCCTGTTCGCCGGATGAGCTCGGGAAGTTGGTTTTCCCGGAATGACGGGTTGGTAAGCCGCTCCGGCGACACCAGGAGGACGTCCACGTCGTCGGCAGCCAGTTGCGCCAGTACCGTGTCCCACTCAAGTGCATTCGCGGAGTTGATGGCTACTGCACGGACTCCTGCCCGCGCGGCCGCCGCAACCTGGTCCCGCATGAGGGCGAGCAACGGCGAAACGATCAACGTTGGACCCGCACCCCGCCGGCGCAGGAGCAGCGAGGCAACGAAATAAACGGCCGACTTTCCCCAGCCGGTCCTCTGGACAACCAGCGCACGGCGGCTTGCGTCAACCAACGCCTCAATGGCCTCGAATTGTCCATCGTGGAAATCAGCTTCCGGATGCCCTACAAGCTCCCTCAAGCACGCCAACGCCTCCTGTCGGGTTGGCGTTTGCACGGAAACAACGGCATCTGGAGAGGTGTTGGACATGCAACCCAGTATTACAGCAGGCTCCGACGGTCAGAACCCGTGAACTGCCCTATGTGGACAAGTGGGGTTTTCCACATAGCCGGGTCCGTTTTCATGCCGAATTGCGCCACCACAGTAGGATTGAGCGCGTGACTAGCGAGCAGATCAAGACCTTTGACCTTTCGGCTTCCTTTAAGGCGTATGACGTCAGGGGGATCGTGGGGGAATCCATCACGGCTGAGATTGTCGAGGCCGTTGGTGCTGCGTT
>NZ_JBFBGW010000020.1:0-90309 GCF_040684895.1 Paenarthrobacter sp. NPDC089322 | reverse complement strand
CACTCCGCGGTCTCTTCCGGATCACGATCAGGCAGCTGGGCAGTCAACCCGCTGAGGATGTGTGAGGTCTCTTCTCCTGCAGCCACGTCCAACCTCTCTTCATTGAATGTTTGGGCGCTTGCTCTGTGGGGGCGCTCCAAGGGAATTTCGTATTGTGAGAATAAAATTCTGCAATTCGAGATTACGTGCGCTCATGGGCAGCGTCAACACGGATTGCGGGTCCGATACAGTCAACTCCCTTGCGGCGGGCCAATCAACAGAATGTGACCCGCCCTACACCCCAAACCTTGACGGTGGGTGACGTGCGTCATAAAGTGCTTTCACTATTCAATAACTTGTTTTCACAATGTGGAAGCAGTACGAAGTGGAGATCCACGATGCAGACGACTTCATCAGTCGGCGTCACTGGGACTCCGGAAGACGCAGAAACCCACGGTTCCATTCCCGTGGCGGCAGGCAATACGGCCCTGTGCGACATAGCTTCCGAAGCCTCAGGCCGTACCATCAGTCCCAGCCTCTACAACATCGATCTTGCGCCCACCAAGGTTGAGGGCCGCAAGTGGACCAGCTACAGCATCTTTACCCTCTGGGCCAACGACGTCCACAGCCTGGGTAACTATGCATTCGCCATCGGTTTGTTCTCGCTGGGACTGGGCGGCTGGCAAATCCTGGTTGCGCTCGGCATCGGGGCAGTGTTGCTGTTCGCCCTGCTCAACTTCTCCGGGTTCATGGGACAAAAGACCGGTGTGCCCTTTCCGGTCATGAGCCGGATCAGCTTTGGCATTCGCGGAGCCCAGATCGCCAGTCTTGTTCGCGGGGCCGTTGCCGTCGCTTGGTTCGGGATACAGACGTACCTTGCCTCCGTTGTTCTCCGCGTCATGCTGGTCGCCATGGCTCCGGGCCTGAAGGAACTCGACAGCAATTCCATTCTTGGCCTTTCGACCCTTGGATGGATCTCCTTCGTTGTCCTCTGGATTGTTCAGTTGGTCATCGTCAGCTTCGGCATGGAGATGATCCGTAAGTACGAAGCCTTCGCCGGGCCGATCATCCTGGTGACCATGGCCGCCATCGCCGTGTGGGTCTTCGTCGAGGCCGGCGGTGCGATTCAATGGTCCGGCATCAAGGGTCTTGAAGGCGTGGATATGTGGCTGACGATTTTCGCCGGTGGTGCGCTTTGGGTGTCCATCTACGGAACGTTCGTCTTGAACTTCTGCGACTTCACCCGGTCCTCAACCTCCAAAAAGTCCATTGTCCGCGGCAACTTCTGGGGCATCCCCATCAACATGCTGGTCTTCGGCGCAATCGTGGTGGTCATGGCGGGTGGTCAGTACAAGATCAACGGCACCGTGATCGAGAGTCCCTCGGACATCGTGGAGAGCATCCCCAATACGCTCCTGCTGGTCCTCGCATGCCTTGCCCTGCTGATCCTGACCATCGCCGTGAACCTGATGGCAAACTTCGTGGCCCCCGTCTATGCGCTGACCAACCTGTTCCCGCGGCACCTCAACTTCCGCAGGGCAGCCTGGGTCAGCGGCATCATCGGGCTGGTCATCCTGCCTTGGAACCTCTACAACAACCCCATCGTGATCGTGTACTTCCTCGGCGGCCTCGGCGCGCTACTCGGCCCGCTCTTCGGCGTTGTCATGGCCGACTATTGGCTCGTTCGCCGCGGCAAGGTCAACGTCCCCGAGCTATACACGGAGGATCCAGCCGGTGCCTACTTCTACAAGCGCGGCGTGAACCCCAAGGCGATCATCGCCATGATTCCGGCGGCCGCCTTGGCCATCGCCATCGCCTTCGTTCCCGGACTCGCTGCTGCGGCACCGTTCGCCTGGTTCATCGGAGCCGGCGTGGCTGCCCTGACGTACTTCGTGGTGGCCGACAAGAAGCAGCCCCACGACGACGTATCCGGCGAGCCGATCGCCGTCGCAAGCACCCACTGACACTCCCGCCATCAAGGTGCCGCCCGTCCCGCCGGTTCATCCGGTACCGGACGGGCGTTGCCATTGAAAGGAAACCATGCGCATCCTCGTCGCAAACGTGAACACCACGCAGTCCATGACCGATTCCATCGCTGCCCAGGCCCGCGCCGCCGCTGCTCCGGGCACTGAAATCGTCGGCGTCACTCCGCGCTTCGGCGCTGACTCCTGTGAAGGCAACTTCGAGAGCTACCTCGCCGCGATTGCTGTCATGGACGCCGTTGTCAATTATCCGGAGCCGTTCGACGCCGTCATCCAGGCAGGGTACGGCGAGCACGGCCGCGAAGGGCTGCAGGAATTGCTGGACGTCCCGGTAGTGGACATTACCGAGGCAGCGGCCAGCACGGCGATGTTCCTTGGCCACAAGTATTCTGTGGTCACCACCCTGGATCGTGCGGTGCCGCTTATCGAGGACCGCCTCAAACTTGCCGGCCTGGACGCCCGTTGCGCCTCGGTCCGTGCCAGCGGGATGGCCGTGTTGGAACTCGAGGAATATCCGGAGCGTGCCGTTGAGGCCATCGTCGGCCAGGCCGAACACGCTGTCCAGCAGGACAAAGCCGAAGTGATCGTGCTCGGTTGCGGCGGCATGGCAGGACTGGACGAGCAGATCAGGCAGCGAGCCGGTGTTCCCGTAGTGGATGGCGTGGCAGCTGCCGTGACCATTGCCGAGTCCCTGGTACGTCTGGGCCTCTCAACGTCCAAGGTCCGTACCTATGCGGCACCCCGACCCAAGGCTGTCATAGGCTGGCCGATAACGGGCGGCCAGCCAGCTGGCGCCAGGTCCGCAGCCGCTGAAGCACACTGAAGGCAAGTCACCGAAAGGCAACCACATGACTGACGCACGCCCGCCCGCACAGCCGAGGGTCGCCGTCGTGACCGGAGCAGGTTCCGGCATAGGGCGGGCGGTTGCCCGGCTCATGCTCGCCGACGGATACCGCGTGGCCCTTGCCGGGCGCCGTGAGGCGCAGCTGCTGGAAACCGCGGAGGGCTATCCGGGCGCGCTTGCGGTTCCGTGTGACGTGACAGTGCCCGACGACGTCGCTCGCCTTTTCGCCGAAGTCCGGCAGCGCTGGGGCCGGGTTGATGTGCTGTTCAATAATGCGGGCATCTTTGGTCCCGCCGGCGATGTAGGGGATCTTGATGTCGCGGAGTGGGAAGCCACGCTGAGGGTCAACGTGACCGGTTCCATGCTGTGTGCCGCCGAGGCCGTGAGGACCATGAAGGCCCAAATGCCGCAAGGTGGGCGCATCATCAACAACGGGTCCATCTCCGCGCATTCGCCCAGGCCAAGGTCAGTGGCATACACGGTGACCAAGCACGCCATGACGGGCCTGACCAAGAGCATCGAGCTTGATGGCAGGGAGTTCGGGATCACGTGCGGGCAGATCGACATCGGCAATACCCGCACGGAGATCATGGACACCATCGGCGTGGGTTCCGGTGCGTTGCAGGCCGACGGCAGCCGACGCGTCGAGCCGATGTTTCCCGTCGAGGATGCAGCCCGCGCCGTGCTCATGATGGCCAACATGCCGGCCTCTGCGAGCGTCGGTTCCCTCGTGGTCACGGCTGCCGGTATGCCGTTCATCGGCCGCGGGTAGGGTTTCCGCCGGGCGGCTGTACCGCCACGACCTTCTTTGAGTCCCGCAAGCCCTCGACACGCCGTAATTAGCGGCATGTCGGGGGCTTTTGCACGCCAAAAAGGGTCGTGAAGGAACGCGCCACTGGCATACCAAACACATTATGACTTTCCATAATATGGAAAAGCAATTTCCCCTTGCGGAATGGTGTGAGCGGGATTACATTGAAGAAACCCCCTGAAAATCGGGGCTGATCCCAACTGATTGGTTCAGAACAATGAAAATCCCAGACTCTTCGGCGCTGAAGGCGAGTTCGGCGCCGCTGAAGAAGAAGCCCCTGTACAGGTCGCTCTTCTTTCAGATCCTGATCGCCGTCGTCGCAGGTGTACTCATCGGCCACTTTTGGCCGACCATCGGGTCCACCCTCCGGCCCCTGGGCGATGGATTCATTCAACTCATCAAGATGATCATCGCCCCGCTGATCTTCCTCGTGATTGTCACGGGGATCTCGGCAGTCGGCGACGTCAAGGCGGTCGGAAGGGTAGGGGTCAAAGCCCTCGTCTACTTCACGGCAGCAACACTCTTCGCCCTGGTCTTCGGGCTCATCGTGGGCAACATCGTCCAACCAGGTGCCGGCCTGAACATCGATCCGGCAACACTGTCCCAGGAAGCACTCAACGCAAAGACCGGTAACGCGCCGCCCAAAGATGCTGCGGCGTTCATCCTGGATGTGATCCCCACCAGCGTGATCGGGGCATTCGCCAACAACAGCCTCCTCCAGGTCCTCTTCTTCTCGGTCTTCTTCGGCGCTGCCATCGTTGTCATCGGCCGCGAGCGCTGCCTGCCCGTCATCAGCCTCATGGAGACTGTCCTCGAGCTCATCTTCAAGATCATGTCCTGGATCATGAAGGTTGCCCCCATCGGTGCTTTCGGTGCCATGGCCTTCATCATCGGACAGTACGGCCTGGGCACGCTGGGCACGTACGCTCTGCTGATTGCTGCCTGCTACGGCGCGGCCATTGTGTTTATCGCCCTGCTGTTCCTCGTGGCGTGGAGCTTCGCCCGGGTTCCGCTATGGCACTTCCTCAAGTACACCCGGGAGGAGTTCCTGCTGGCTCTCGGCACGGCCTCCACGGAAGCTGTCATGCCGCGCATCATGACCAAGCTGACCAATGCCGGCTGCTCACGGGCAACCACCGGCTTGGTGGTTCCTACCGGTTACTCCTTCAACCTGGATGGCGCAGCGATCTACCTCTCCATTTCCCTGCTGTTCCTGGCGCAGGCTTTCGGGCACAACCTGGATCTCGGACAGCAGCTGGCGGCGCTCGGCGTCCTGCTCCTGACATCGAAGGGCATGGCAGGCGTTCCCGGCTCGTCGTTCCTGGCGCTCTCCGCTACCGCGGCTGCACTCGGAATCTTCCCGGTTGCCGGTGTTGCCCTCCTCCTGGGGGCCGACCGACTCATGGACTCCATGCGCGTCGTCGTGAACCTGCTTGGCAACTGCGTGGCCACGTTCGTCGTCGCCAAGTGGGAGGGCCAGTTCGACCGCGACGTCATGGTCCGCGCCTTCAAGGGTGAAATCACCAACGAAGATTCGGCCATCATGCTTGGCAAGGAAGACATCTACGAGGAGCAGGAGCTCGAGCGCATCAGCGAAGGGCAGAAGCCCTCTCCGAAATTCCGCGGTGGACCCACGGCGGACAAGATTCCCCAGTTCGAGATGAGCAAGCCGGGGCAAAAGAACGAGCCCGTCTGCCCGGACTGATTCCCGGCCATATTCGCAGCAGATGCCCTCAGGACCCTGGTCCTGGGGGCATTCGCTGTGCCCAAGCCTGTTGTTGCAAGGGCCCTAGAGGGGAAGGAGGTCCGAGAGGTCAGCGCGCAGCCCTGACGCGGCAACCCGGCCGGCGGCCACTGCCTCTCCCCACGAAATCCGGCCTGTCACCAGCTCAAGCCAGGTGACGCCGTCGGTCTCGATGACGTTCGGGGGAGTGCCGCGCGTGTGGCGGGGCCCTTCCACGCATTGCGTGACGCCGAACGGCGGGACACGGACTTCCACGGAATTGCCGGGTGCGCGGGTGGTGACTTCCTCGAGCGAGTAGCGGACCGCCGTCGCAATCACAGACCGCGACGGCGGGTTCCCGGGTGCCGTGCCTGACCCGCCTGGGGTGTCTGCTGCGTCGCCGTCAACAGGCCCGACGGCGGTTTGCCAGGCTGCCAGCGCGGCGCGGCCTTCCGCAACGTCGATGCGGCGTCGTGCAACTGCCATGATGGAGCTTCTCCTTCCGGGGTGTGACTAGTCGAGCATGGCGGACACGGCGTGTCCCAAGCGGATCTTGCCCACTTGCCGTCCACCCCCGAGTACCGGTTCCACGACGCGTTCCAGCACGTTGGACACGGCGGGGATGTCCACTGCGCCGCTGACAGCCAGGAGCGTCAAGCCCACCAAGGACGTCGCACGGAGGTTCCCGTCGAGCACCTTGACAGCTACTGTGGCGCCGGTGGGCGTGGCCAGAACCAGTACGCCCTCAGCGCCGATCTTCGCCAGGACGTCGAGTTCCTCCATGACGATCGTGTTGGATTCGCCTTTGCCTTGGACCGCCCATGGGTAGTCGAGCATGGACGTGGCGATGGTGGCTGCACGGGCGTTTGATCCTGAATCGCCGGGTGATTTTGCCAGCCGTGAGTAAGCCCGTGCCAGCCCGGTGAGCGAGATTGCGGCAACCGGAGCTCCGCAGCCGTCGATGCCCAGGTGCGAGATCACTTCGCCGCTGTATTCCTCGATGACCGACCGCACCCGCTGCTGCAGTGGATGATTGGGCTCAAGGTAGCTGCGGAGGTCCCAGCCGTTTTCGGTGCACGCCCATAGGAAGGCTGCATGCTTGCCGGAACAGTTGAATGCGAGCCGGGACTTTCCGCGCTCCGAGCGGACCAGCCAATTACGGGCGGTCTCGTCCTGTGGCCAGGCCGTTGGGCATTGGAGTTGCTCTTCACGGACACCGGCAGCCTTCAGCATGCCTTCCACGACGTCCATGTGGTCCAGGGAACCGGTATGGCTTCCGCAGGCAACCGCCACCTGCGCGCCGCGGAGGGGCACGCCGGACTGCATGGCTGCCAGGGCCTGGAAGGGCTTAAGGGTGGAACGGGCAAAGATGGGAGCGTCTATGTTGCCAAGGCGGGTGACAACGGAACCGTCTCCGGACAGGACCACGGCCGCGCCGATGTGCCGGGACTCTATGAACCCACTGCGTTCTATCACTGCCAGTTCTACGGCGGACTCAACGTTGAACGTTTCATGGGAACTCAGTGGCATGAGGCAAGTCTAGGGCGCGGTGGCCGGATGCCGGGGTCACCGCCCGGCAGCGTGGGGCAACGCAGGGCCCGGCGCGGGTCATCCCATGCCTCCAGCCCGACACAGCTTAGGCCGCGCGCCCCACACAAAGTACCCTTGAAGACTGTGAAGGTACTCGTCATTGGCCCAGGCGGCCGCGAACACGCCATTGTCCGCTCTCTGCTTGAAGATCCCAACGTTTCCGAGGTCCACGCGGCACCGGGAAATGCTGGCATCAGCAAACTCGTTCCCACGCACGCGATTGACGGGAACAACCCGGAAGCCGTGTCCGCCCTCGCCACCAAGCTGGCCGTGGACCTGGTGGTCGTCGGACCGGAAGCCCCGCTCGCAGCCGGTGTCTCCGACGCTGTCCGCGAAGCCGGCATCCCGGTCTTTGGCCCCAGCAAGGAAGCTGCCCAGCTTGAAGCTTCCAAGGCCTTCGCCAAGCAGATCATGGCGGAAGCCGGTGTCCCCACTGCGATGGCCCGTGTTGCCGCCACGGCAGAAGAAGCCGCTGACGCCCTGGACACTTTCGGAGCTCCATACGTGGTCAAGGACGATGGCCTCGCCGCCGGCAAGGGCGTGGTTGTGACCCGCAACCGCGACGAAGCCCTGGCCCACGCCCAGGCCTGCTTCGACGCCGGCGGAACTGTCGTCATCGAGGAATTCCTTGACGGCCCCGAGGTCTCCTTGTTCGTTCTCTGCGATGGCCGCACCACCGTCCCGCTGTCCCCGGCGCAGGACTTCAAACGCATCTTCGACAACGACGAAGGCCCCAACACCGGCGGAATGGGCGCCTACACCCCGCTGGAGTGGGCTCCCGAAGGCCTGGTCCAGGAAGTCATCGACCGCGTAGCCCAGCCAACTGTGGACGAAATGGCCCGCCGCGGAACGCCCTTTGTCGGTGTCCTCTACTGCGGTCTCGCCCTCACTTCGCGCGGTACCCGCGTCATCGAGTTCAACGCCCGCTTCGGCGACCCTGAAACCCAGGCTGTGCTCGCGCGTCTCAAAACCCCTCTCGGTTCGCTGCTGCTGGCAGCTGCCAAGGGCGAACTGGACACGGCAGAAGAGCTTCGCTGGTCCAGGGACACGGCAGTCGCCGTCGTCGTTGCCGCCGAAAACTACCCGGACACGCCCCGCACAGGCGACCGTGTCCGGGGCCTGAAGAAGGTCGACGAACTGGACGGCGTCCACGTCATTCACGCCGGAACCAAGCTGGACGAGGAAGGCAAAGTTGTTTCGGCCGGCGGCCGCGTCCTCGCGGTGGTAGCGCTCGGTTCCGATCTGGTGGAGGCGCGCGAGAAAGCGTACGACGGCGTTGAGCTGGTACAGCTTGAAGGCTCCCAGTTCCGCACGGACATCGCAGGAAAGGCCGCACGCGGCGAAATCAAGGTGCCGTACGGGGCCACCGGAAGCATTCCGAAAGTGCAGGCCTGAGCATGACTGACTCCCTCCCTTCGGGCGGCTTTGACACCGAAGCGCTGCAGTTGCCCGGCTGGAAGCACGTCTATTCCGGCAAGGTCCGCGACCTGTACGTCCCGGTCGATGACTCGATCACGGAGAAGGTCGGCCAGGAATGCGTGCTGGTGGTGGCCAGCGACCGCATCAGCGCCTACGACCATGTGCTCAGCAGCGAGATCCCGGACAAAGGCCGCGTCCTGACGCAGTTGAGCCTGTGGTGGTTCGAGCAGTTGGATGTGGAGCACCACGTGCTTGCCTCGACCGTTGAGGGTGGCGTCCCGGCCGAGGTTGAGGGCCGGGCCATGATCTGCAAGAAACTGGACATGTTCCCGGTGGAGTGCATCGCCCGCGGATACCTCACGGGTTCAGGACTGGCTGAATACAACGCCACTCGTTCAGTTTGCAGCATTCCGTTGCCCGAAGGCCTGGTGGATGGCTCGCGCCTCGAGAAGGCGTTGTTCACGCCGTCAGCCAAGGCCGAGGTTGGCGAACACGACGAGAACATCACCTACGACGACGTCGTAGCGATGGTGGGCGACGACATCGCAGCGCGCCTCAGCGAGCTCACCCTGAAGATCTACACGCGTGCCGAGGAGATCGCCCGTGAACGCGGCATCATCCTGGCCGACACCAAGGTGGAGTTCGGCATCGACGCGGCCACGGGCGTGATCACGCTGGGCGATGAGGTCCTGACTCCGGATTCTTCCCGCTTCTGGGACGCATCCACGTACGCCCCCGGCAAGTCGCAGCCTTCTTACGACAAGCAGTACGTCCGCGATTGGCTTACTTCTGCCGAGTCCGGCTGGGACAAGGCCTCGGACACTCCTCCGCCGGCACTGCCCGCCGAGGTAGTGGAGCGCACCCGCGCACGCTACGTTGAAGCGTACGAAAAGCTGACCGGCCGCACCTTCGCGTAGTTC
Source organism: Paenarthrobacter sp. NPDC089322 (assembly GCF_040684895.1). Taxonomy (NCBI): domain Bacteria; kingdom Bacillati; phylum Actinomycetota; class Actinomycetes; order Micrococcales; family Micrococcaceae; genus Paenarthrobacter; species Paenarthrobacter sp. NPDC089322. The sequence continues at coordinate 81,041 of NZ_JBFBGW010000020.1, read as the reverse complement.
GCACCCAACTGAGTCGCAGTACAGCGCGTTTTGAGCCCTCAAAACGCGCTGTACTGCGACTCAGTTGGGTTTAGCTGGCTTCGGGGTGGGCTTCGGGGTGGGCCGCTGCCCGGCGCTCGGCCAACCGGATCTCCAAGACCGCGTCCATAGCCTGCTGAACCCGGTCCGAGGCTCCTGCCGCGCTGAAGTCGTGCTGGGCTTCCTCAAGGAAGTGCAACGCCTCGGACGTTTCCCCGGCTGCCTTCAAGGACTTCCCGAGCAGCAGCGATACTTCACCGGCGGTGTGACGGGCCAGTACCTTGCGGTCTTTGTAGATCTCGCGCAGTTTCTCCACCGCGGCGGGAATGTCCCCGGTCAAATACAGCCAGCGGGCGCGGATGAACGCGACCTCAAGTTGATCAGTCTTATTCCCGCCGACGATCGACAACGCCAACTCTGCACGCTCAATGGCGGACAATGTTTCCGGCTCAACGATGCCGGAGGACAAACGGACCGCCGCGGAAGCCTTGTTGAAACGGGCCCATAGTTCGATGTCGTTGGCAGGGGAGAGGAGCGTGGCAGCGCGTTCGTGGTGCTTGATGCCCTCCACGTAGTCGTGCCGCATGAACGCCACGTTGCCCACTACCCACGCGACTTCGCCGGCCAGTTGCGACATGGAGTGCTCGTCCATGTGCTCGATCATCGCCAGGCAATACTCCCATGCCTCATCCAGCTTGCCGCTTTCAGCGAGGGCGCCGATCAGCGCGCGGTGCGCGCCGATGATCAGGGTTGAGCCCTTGGGCAACTGCTCGGACAGCTTTACCGCTTGCTTTGCATGCTCGACGGCGGTAGCCAGCTGCCCTTGTCCGTGGCACACTGCGGCAAGCATCTGCCAGGCCCGCACCCCCAGGCCTGCGGACTCAGTGGCCATCGGGTGCTCCAGCAGGTGCTCAACGATTTGCTGGCATTCCCTCAGCTGGCCTTGCTTCATCACGCATTCGGCCTGCATGTAGGTCATGTTCCACCAAGCGCTGTTGTTCTTCGCCTCGAGGGCGATTTGCGCTGCGGTTGCTGCATGGCTCGCGGCGAGCGGGTAGTCCCGCAAGTCCCAGGCTTGCCGGGCGTACAGGCCGGCCAGCACGTACTCCGCGTCGCTGACGGACACCGGCTGGCTCCACGCTTCAAGCGCCTTGGGAGCAAGCTCCAGTCTGCGTGCCAACTCCTCGATGACTTCCGCGGTGGGCTCGCGACGGCCTGTCTCGAGCAGGGAAATGTAGCTCGGTGAATACAGGTTTTTGCCCAGCTCGGCCTGAGTCAACCCGCGTTCGAGCCGTTCGGCACGGAGCTTCTCGCCGAATCCGTTTCCCACGGGTTCCTCCTACACGCGTCTTTACACCGAAACCTTGACAGTCTCTGTGGAAAACATTTTACAATGTATGTCAACAGGGACCGCGCAATTTCCGTAACGAATCCGACTCGCATTGGGGAACATAATGTTCAAGAAACTAGCCGCTTCGGTGGCATTGACAGGCGCGCTTGCGTTCACGGTTGCGGCTCCCGCAGTCGTCTCTGCGGCTTCGGCCGCAGACTCCAGCACGGTAAGTGCTATTGGCAACTGGCCGGACCCCATGCGGGCCGGTACCACTACGGGACCGACGAAGTCGGGCGAGACCACGTACACCACGTCGTCCATCGGCAACTGGCCTGATCCCATGTAGTCAGTTCTTTAGAGAAACCCCGGAGCGTGACGAGCGACACTCCGGGGTTTCTCATTTAATGCGGTGTCTCTGCGTGGCAACTCCCGAGCCCGGGGCGCATAACAGGCCTCGCAACGAGTTGGGGTGGGCCATGGAAGCCGGAGGGTACGGGCAAACGAAAATGGCGCCGATTTCTCGGCGCCATTTCCGTGTTTGGTCGGGATGACAGGATTTGAACCTGCGACCTCTTCGTCCCGAACGAAGCGCGCTACCAAGCTGCGCTACATCCCGATCCGCTGCGAAAGCAACTGTTCAAGGATAGCTGAATCGGTGCGGGATGCGAAATCGTACCAACGGTGTCGCTGGTCACAGCTTCACCTCCAGTCCCAACCACAGGAATCACACGAGCGAGTCCCGCCATGCTCCGTGCAGCCTCGCAAAGCGGCCACCACCTGAGATCAGTTCTTCGGGGCTGCCGTCCTCAACTATCCGCCCATCGTGGACCACCAGGACCCTGTCGGCTGTCTCAACAGTGGACAAGCGGTGCGCGATGATGATGGCAGTCCGTGCGGACGCTTGGCCCGATCCTTCCAGCAGGTTCGCCAGCCCCTCCTGCACCATCCTCTCGGACGGTATGTCCAATGACGAAGTGGCCTCATCCAGGATCAGCACGGCCGGAGCGGCAAGGAAGGCGCGGGCAAATCCTATGAGTTGCCTTTGCCCGGATGACACGCGACCACCACGCTTGTTGACATCCGTGTCATAGCCTTCCGGCAAGTCCGTAATGAATTCGTGCGCACCAACTGCCTTGGCTGCAGCTTCAATCTCCTCGCGCGAAGCTTCCGGTCGGCCCAGAGCAATGTTGTCTGCCACCGAGCCGCTGAAGAGGAAAGCCTCCTGGGTCACCATCACCACGGACCGGCGCAGATCCGTAGTGGAGAGGTCCCGCAGGTCAACGCCGTCCAAGGTAATGGCACCGGACGTGACGTCGTAGAAACGGGCTACCAGTTTGGCCAGCGTGGACTTTCCGGCTCCGGTTTGCCCAACCAGCGCCACAGTCTGCCCGGCAGGGATGTGCAGGTCCAGCCGGGGCACAACAATGTTCCCATCGCTGTAGCCGAATTCCACACCCTTGAAGTCGATCTCACCGCGCGGGCTCTTCAGGGGCACGGGATTCTTGGGTGGTCGGACAGTGGGGATCTCCTGCAAAAGGCCGGACACCTTTTCCAGGGCCGCCTGGGCGCTCTGGAAGGAGTTGTAGAACATGGCCATCTGGTCCACCGGCTGGAAGAAGCGCTTAGTGGAAAGGATGAGCGCCAGCAGCACGCCTACGGCAAGATCGCCGCTCAAAACACGGAATCCTCCGAACAACAGGACAACTGCCACGCAGACGTTGCCTATAAGCACCAAACCCGGTTGCAGGACGCCATTCAGGAAAATGGAGCGCACGGTATTCTTTCGATACTCCTCGGCAACTTCCCCGTACGTTTCCGCATTTTCGCGTTCTTTGCGGAAGGCTTTGACGGCCCGAATGCCGGTCATTGTTTCCACGAAATGCACGATCAACCTGGCGGAAACCACACGGGATTCACGGAAAGCGATCTGGGAATGCTTTTGGTACCACCGGGCGAGCAGGAACATGGGTACGCCGGCGCCGAGCATGATCAATCCGCTGCGCCAATCCAGGGCAAACACAGTAATAGCCGTGAACACCATGAACAGCAGTCCGGAGGCAAGCGAGCTGACTCCCGAGTCCAACAGTTCGCGCAGGGCCTCCAAATCGGACGTCTGCCGCGCGATAATCCTGCCCGAGGTGTACTTCTCATGGAACTCCAGGCTCAACCGCTGCGTGTGTCGGAAGACGCGAAGCCGTAGATCCAGCAGCATGGCTTGGCTCAACCTGGCCGTGGAGGTCACGTAGAGTGCAGTCATTCCGGCAGTAGCAATGGCCGCCGCCAGATAAAGGGCACCCACCAGCACCAAGGGTCCATTGTCGCCGGACTGCAAGGCCGGAAGAGCGTTGTCAATGCCAAAGGCGATCAGCGCAGGGCCGGCAACCCTGGTGAGCTGCGAGACCACCACAACCACAATCGTTAGCCAGAAACGCAACCGTACGGGACGGATCAACGAGGCCAGCAAGGTGAGCGACCGCCGTCGTACTGCTTTGCTGTCCGCTTTGGTGAGGAGGGTGTTGTCCTCGTTGGCGGTTCCGAATGTCGTGGCGCTCACCGGCGGGCCTCCTCGGCTTCTTCAAGCTCATCGAGTTCACTGTCCAGGTCCTTCGGACCCGTGTCGAGGCTCGCGATGACGTAGCGGTAGTGGGAGTTTCCGGCCAGCAGTTCCGTATGGGTCCCGACGGCGGTAATGGTTCCGTTTTCGAGCAACGCCACCCTGTCCGCCAAAGCCACTGTTGAAGGCCGGTGCGCGACGATCAGCGTGGTGGTGTCGTGGAGGACGTCCCGAAGTCGCGCCTCCACACGCTCCTCGGTGTTCACGTCAAGGGCAGACAGGGGGTCGTCCAGGACGAGGACCTTTGGTTTCGCAGCGATGGCGCGGGCCAAGGCGATGCGTTGCCGCTGGCCACCGGACAGGCTCAATCCCTCCTCGCCGATCAAGGTGTCCACGCCCTCCGGCAGCGAGTAGGCGAACTGCGCCTGCGCAACGTCCAAGGCCTCATCCAAGGCGGCGTCACCCGGGTGAGGGGAACCGAGGAGGACGTTGTCACGGACGGAACTCGAGAAAAGCGTGGTGTCCTCGAACGCCACGGCCACAATTCGCCGCAGTTCTTCGAGGTCGAAATCGCGGACGTCCACGCCGTCGATGGTGACGGCACCCTCGGTGACGTCGTAGAGCCGGGGAACCAGCTGAAGCAGAGCGCTCTTGCCGCTGCCGGTGACGCCGACGAGCGCCATGGTTTCGCCGGGTCGGATGTCCAGGGTGATGTCGTGCAGGAGGCGGTCGCCGTCGTCGAACCCGAAACCAGCGTGCTCAAAGCGCAAGGCGCCCTTGACGGTCTCCGGCACCGTGGCCTGCTCCGGGGAGGTGATGGTGTTCTCGGTGTCCATGACCTCGAAATGGCGGTCCAACGCAGTTTTGGCCGTCAGCGCCATGGCGAGCAGCATGCCCGAGAATTCCACGGGCGTGGCCACGACGGCGGCAGTCGCAAAGAAGGCAACAAGCGCGCCGATGCTGAGTTGGCCGCTCGCCGCGAGCATGATGCCCACCACCAGGCCGACGCCAAGTGCGAGTTCAGGCAGCAACGTCACCACAAGGGTGAATCCGGCCTGCTGCTTGGCCTTGGCGATCTCCGTCTGCCGTAGTTCCTCGGCCTGGCCGTTGAAATTCTCCAAAGCCTCGCGGCTGCGACCGAACGCCTTCAGCACGCGGATGCCGTGGACGGATTCTTCGACGGTGGTTGCGAGATCTCCGGCTTGATCCTGGCTGAGACGCGTGACCAGGCTGAAACGGCGCCGGAAACGGAATGAGTTGACCATGATCGGCACGGCGGCCGCGAGGAAAATCAGGGCTAGCTGCCAGCTCATTGAGAACATGACACCAACTCCGATGAGGACCGTCAGCGTGGTCACCACCAGCATGATCGCGCCAAACGCCATCCAACGGCGCAGGAAACTGAGGTCCGTCATGGCCCGGGAGAGCAACTGTCCGGAACCCCAACGGTCGTGAAAGGACACCGTGAGCTGCTGCAGGTGGCCGTACAGCGAAACCCGCATTTTGGTCTCCACCGTGGTGGCCGGGTTGATCACGAACTGCCGGCGCAAGGCCACCAGTCCGGCTTCCGCCACACCCAACGCAAGAATCACGACGGCGGCAACCCAGACTGCGCCCGGGTCGCCGCCGGGCTGGAGCGAGTTGTTGACCAAGACGCGAAGCACCTGGGGAATGGACAGCGCCACGATGCTGGCCAGCAAGGCGCACAGCAGGCCCATGATCAGTCGGGGCAGGATTGGCCGCACATGGGGGTAGAGGCGGCCGACGGAGGTGAAGAACGACGTTTGTTTGGACATGCCCGCTTCTCAACAGCTGGATCTTCAGATGGTGCGGAGGTAGTTTCCCGTAGCAACAACCCTATGCCATGCCGTGATGGGGTTCACAGGCCCACGCTGTGTCCGGTGAAATGTTTGACCCAGTTATTGGGGTTCGTAATGCAGTGGCGGGTTCAGTTGCGGGACGTGAGTGTCAGCAGGACTGCCTCCGGGCGGCAAGCGATCCGGACGGGGGCGAAGCGGGAGGTTCCGATACCGCCGGAGACATTGACCGGCGTCGTGAATCCATCGCTTTCCCAGTCGTGGAGGCCGCGGGCGCGCCACGTCGGAAGGTCGCAGTTGGAAACTAACGCACCGTACCCGGGAATGCAGATCTGGCCACCATGCGTGTGACCGGCGAGGATCAGGTCTGCTTCGGTTTCGGTGAAATGGTCCAGCACGCGCTGGTAAGGGGCGTGGATGACGCCAACCCGCAGGTGCGGACGGGCGTCCTGGTTGACGGTGCCGCGGGGCCAGCCGGCGTAGCGTTCGCGCTTCAGGTGGGGATCGTCAACGCCGGAGAAATCGAAGCGCAGACCATTCAGCACCACGGATTGGGCGCGGTTGGTGAGGTCGATCCACCCGCCCATGCCGAAGGCAGAACGAAGCCTGGGCCAGTCGAGCTTGACGGGATCAGCCTTCTGCTTTGAAGGTCCCCGGAAGTACCCCGCCGGATTCTTGATTCGCGGCGCGTAGTAATCATTGGAGCCAGGAACAAAAACACCCGGGAACTCCATCAAAGGCCGGAGCGCCTCAATCAGGGGATCGACAGCCTTCACGTGGCTCAGGTTGTCGCCGGTGTTCACCACAAGGTCCGGCGTGAGGTCGGCCAATGACTTTAGCCACTGGGACTTCTTTTCCTGCCCGGGGACGTAATGGATGTCACTCAGGTGCAGGACACGAAAGGGCTCCGAGCCTTCGGGAAGGATCGGCAGCGACTCGTGGCGGACCTCGAACTGGTCCTTCTCCCACCAACCGTAAGCGGCCGCTGCCGCGCCTGCTGTTGCTCCGAGGGCGGTAGTGACGGCGAAACCGCGCCCGACGGCGCGGACGCGGTTTGCCAGTGAATTACCGAAGGACACGCTTAGTCCTTGTCGTCGTTGCCGTTGCCGTTGCCGTTTCCGTTGTTGCCGCCACTGCCGCCGCCTGTGTTGGTGGAAGGAGCGTTGTTGTTCGGCGTCGAAGGAGCGGGTGTGGTGCTCCGCTGCGGGGTCCCGCCACCAAGGAGGTTCGACGGAGGGGCAGGGAACGGGTTGGTGCCGTAAGCAGGAGCGACGGACAACATGTAGTTGGTGAACTGCGGACCGGCAATCATGTAACCGTCGATGCTCTGGTAGAACTTGCCGTTGATGGTCAGGTTGCGACCTGGACGAAGCTGGTCGCCCAAGGGATCGCCAAACCAGGAAGCGGTTGCCAGGCCGGTGGTGTAGCCGACCACCCAGGTGGAACCGTTGGAGTCGTTGGTGCCCGTTTTGGCCGCTACCGGGAAGTTCGCCTTAGTCGAAAGTGAAGGGCGAATCAGCGAACCCGAGCCCGCGTTCAAGACCTCCTGCATGGCGTACGCTACGCCCCGAGCAACCTCAGGCTTTACGGCGTCTTTGCAGTTGGAAGACTGTGCAGGGAGCTCAGCACCCGCTTGGTCCTTCACGGATGTGATGGCGATCGGTTCACAGTACTTGCCATCGGCAGCGAACGTGGCGAACGCATTGGCCATGGTCAGCGGAGCGGTTTGCGTGGCACCGATCAAGTTGGCCAGCGTGGTCATCGGGACCTGGGGGTTCGGATCCGTGATCTTGCCGGTGTCCTTGTCACGGGCGGGCAAGCCGCCGTGAATTCCTGTGGCATCCACGATGCCCTGGATTCCGCAGAGGTCCACTTGCGCAGCGGAGGCGAAGGTAGCGGTGTTGATGGAGTTCATGAGGCCGTAGAGAACCGTCATGTTCCGGTAGTAGCCTTCGTCGGAGTTTTGCAGGTCAAAAGTACCGTTGGTGGCGTCGTACCAGCCAATGGTTGGTGCCGGGCACGTGTTCTTCCACCGGAAATTCTGCGGGTACCTACGCTGCGCCGCGTTGACGTTCTGGTTCATCGACTTGCCCTCGTTCAACCACTGGGCGAACGTGAAGGGCTTCATGGTTGAACCGGGCTGGAAGCCGCCGATGCCGTTGAGGTCGTTGCCCTCGGCATCGAGGACGTCCACATTGAAGTTCTGTGTTTGGTCGAACTTGCCTTCTTGCGGAAGCCAGACGGTGTTCTGGGCCATGCTGACAATCTGGCCCGTTCCCGGCTGCACGGAGACGATTGATGCGCCCCACTTATCGGGGTTTGCCCCCGCCGTGGCATCCACCTGCTGCTGGGCGACGGTCTGTGCCGTGGGGTCGAGCGTGGTCTGAATGGTGAGGCCACCACGCATGATGCGCTTGATGCGCTCTTCCTGCGTATCGCCGTAGGCCGGGTTGTTGAAGAGCAGGTGAAGCACGTAGTCACAGAAGTACGGGGCCATGGTGGCGTAGGCACAACCCTGGCGTGCAGGGGTGACCTTGGTGGTGACAGGCGTTGCCACGGCTTCGTCGTACTCTGCCTGAGTGATCTTCTTCGTGTTGAGCATGGCCGCGAGAACCAGGTCACGGCGCTTCTTGGCGTTGTCCGGGTTAGCGATGGGATCGAAGGCGGACGGGCTGTTCACCAAACCGGCGAGCAGGGCGGCTTGGGGAAGCGTCAGGTCCTTGGCCGAGGTGCTGAAGAAGAACTTGGATGCGGCTTCGATGCCATACGCGTCACGGTTGAAGAAGACGATGTTGAGGTAGCCCTCGAGGATTTGTTCCTTGGAGAATTTCTTCTCCAGCGCGATCGCAAGCTTCATTTCCCGAAGCTTGTCGCCAACGCCCTTGTTGTAGCCGTTGAGCTTGACGTCGTCTTCCTTGCCCGATGCCACAAGAGACTCATTGATGACGTTGTTGACGTACTGCTGCGTGATGGTGGACGCGCCCTGCTTATTGCCGCGGGCAGTACTCACGATGGCTCGCATGATGCCCGTGGTGTCGATACCGCCGTGCTCATAAAAACGGCTGTCCTCGATAGCGATGACAGCGTCCTTGATGAACGGGCTCATTTGGTCCAATGCGACCTTGGTACGGTTCTCCGCGTAGATCGATGCGATCGGGGTTCCGTCCTTGGCCAGAATCGTGGTGTTCTGGCTGGGCGGATCCACTTGGAGTTCCGCGGGCAAAGTGTCAAAGAACTTGATGGAACCACTTGCGGCACTGCCCGAGACGGCGGCGGCGGGGACCAGAAGGCCCGCTACCAGGACGCCACAGATGGCACTCACGCCAAGGAAACCTAGTATCTTTCCGAGGGTGGTGGCAGTGTCGAATATGGGGTTCTTGCGAGTCACCATGTTTTCCACTTTACCGGCAAGGGCTAGGCTTTCTGTCATGACCAAATGGGAGTACGCCACGATTCCGCTCATTATTCACGCCACGAAGCAGATCCTGGACCAGTGGGGCGAAGATGGCTGGGAGCTTGTCCAGGTCGTCGGTGGACCCGATGGCAAAGGCCTTGTTGCATACCTGAAGAGGGAGAAGCAGTAACCATGACAACCCCCGCAGAAACCACGTCTCCCGCGGAATCCAGCGCCCCTGCATCCGCTGTTGAGCAGCGTCTCGCCGAGCTCGGCTTGACCCTTCCGGAGGTCGCCGCGCCGGTTGCCGCATACGTCCCGGCAGTCGTTTCCGGAAACTACGTTTACACCTCCGGTCAGCTGCCGTTTATTAACGGCAAACTCGAAGCTACGGGCAAGGTCTCCCCCGGAGAACTCGGCGCGTCGGACGAGTCCACCGTGGATCCCGAAGACGCCAAGCGCTACGCCGGTGTGTGCGCGATCAACGCCCTCGCAGCGGTCAAGAGTGTCATCGGCGACCTCGACCGCGTGACCCGCATCGTCAAGGTTGTGGGCTTTGTCTCCTCCGACCCCACCTTCACCGGCCAGCCCGGCGTGATCAACGGCGCGTCCGAACTTCTGGGCCAGGTATTCGGTGACGCAGGCGTTCACGCACGTTCCGCCGTCGGCGTTTCCGTCCTGCCGCTCGACTCTCCGGTAGAGGTCGAGCTCATTGCTGAATTCAGCTAAGGAACTGGTTCCCCCAATTGCCGCAGCTTGCACGTCGCCTGTTCGTCTTGCCTCCGGAGCTCGAAGGCGCCGCACGAAATTGGCTTGAACTTGGCGAGCGGACCCCCCGGGCCGCCCGCTACGCATCCTCCGTGGTGCTTCTCCGCGATTCGCCCACCGGCTTGGAGACCTGGCTTGGCTACAGGCCAGGCTCTTCGCCGTTGGGCGTCCTCGCATTTCCGGGAGGGTCCCTGGACCCTTCCGACGACGACCCCGTAGCTTGGTTGGGCCCCTCGCCTCGGTACTGGGCCGAGCAAATGGGAACGGACGACGTCGGACTCGCCCGCCGTCACGTGGTTGGCGCCATTCGTGAGCTCTTTGAAGAGACGGGCGTCCTCCTGGCCGGTCCCGACGCTTCCTCCACTGTAGAGGCCAACTCAACCGCTGAATGGATGAAAACCCGTGAAGCCGTGGCCGCGCAGGAGAAGTCTTTCACAGAAGTGCTGGCAAAGCGCGGGCTCTCGCTGCGCACCGACCTGCTGAAGCCTTTGGTCAACTGGCTCAGCCCGGACTTTGCCCACACTCGTTTCAACACCCGCTACTTTGCAGCCACCGTGCCCGTAAACCAGCAGCCCAGCATCCTTGGCAGCAAAGGTGTCTGGGGCAGGTGGGTGTGCGCGGCAGAAGCCATCGCCCTCCGTGACACCACGGCCCTCGGCGACGAAGTGGGCCAGGACAACACAGTGGGCCTTACTTTGGGTCAACTCATGGTCCCCGGTTCCGAGATCATGCTCGAAAAGATGGCGCACGCCAATGGTTGCATCGCGTACCTGAGCTACAAGCGCAAGGCCCACGTCTATCAGGCCAGGCTCGTGGACGAATCCGGGGAATTGATGCTGGAAGTCGAAGCCGCCCGCACTACGCCTAGCGATCCCCAAAGGGAGCGGTAGGAGCCCACCGCTTTTGGGGATCGCTCTCTCACGGTTGGCCCGCTTTTGGGGATCGCTCTCTCACGGTTGGCCCGCTTTTGGGGATCGCTCTCTCACGGTTGTCCCGCTTTTGGGGATCGCTCTCTCACGGATGTCCCGAACAAAAACAAAAGCCGCCCCGGTTCCTTTACCGGGGCGGCTTTCCTATGAAGGCCTAGCGCGAGCGTTGACGCAGGCGCTGCATGTCGAGAATGACTACGGCGCGTGCTTCCAAGCGCAGCCAACCACGCTGGACGAACTCGGCCAGCGCCTTATTGACGGTTTCACGGGAGGCGCCAACAAGCTGGGCCAATTCTTCCTGGGTGAGCTCGTGGGCAACCAGCACACCATCGGTGGCGGGACGGCCGAAGCGGTCCGCCAGGTCCAGCAGGGCCTTGGCGACACGACCGGGAACATCGGAGAACACGAGGTCCGAGAGGGAATCATTGGTGCGGCGCAGGCGGCGGGCCAAAGCCTGCAGCAACTGGGCGGAAACCTCCGGGCGGGTGCGCAGGAGCGAGTTGAGGCTCTCGTTCTTCAAGCCAGCCAGGCGGGTTTCTGAAACAGCAGTGGCCGTAGCGGTGCGGGGGCTGGGGTCGAACAGCGCCATTTCGCCGAAGAGTTCACCCGGGCCAAGGATGGCCAGCAGGGATTCGCGGCCATCGGGGGAGGTGCGGCCGAGCTTAACCTTGCCGGAAACGATGAAGTAGAGCTGGTCACCCTGGTCGCCTTCGCGGAACACCGACGCTCCACGTGAAAGGTCCACCTCGGTGAGTTCGTCCGTCAGCAAGCGGAAGGCGTCGTCGTCAAGGGTGGCGAAGAGGGGTGCGCGGCGCAATACCTCGATGTCCATGAAATCTCCTGAGTATAAGTTTCGGTCGTGGCGCTCCAGCCATTGTTTCAGAATTTTTGAGCTTCTGTGACGTACTTGGCACGCGAAACGCTGAAACGGCGCGGATTTTGCCGCCCCGGCCCCGTGAAGACGGGGCTCGCAGCTCCCCGGATACCCACCGGATCGTGACCGGACTAACGGTTTCCTGTCAGGGTGCCCCTCTAGAATTGGCGCTACGCGGCTATGAGGAGCATTGGTGTTTGGCTTAACGATTTTGGATTTGGCATTGATCCTGATGCTGCTTTCCTACCTGATCTATGGCCTCCGCAATGGCTTCCTGGTGACTCTTGGCGGAATTGCGGGATTCGTGGTCGGTGCCATTGCGGCGTTTATGGCAGTGCCGCTTGTCAGTAATTGGGTGGGCGACAGCGGTTGGAGGTTGACCGCAACGGTGGCTGCCGCCGTCGTGCTTATTGCACTGGGCCACGGGCTCGGCACCATGATCGGACGAAAAGTCCGCCACGCAGTGCGGATCAAACCGTTGCACGCGGCCGATCGGCTGATCGGCGGGGTAGTCAGTGTTGTGGTTGCTGCCTTGGTGATGTCCATGCTGGCGTTCAGTATCAGCTCACTGGGTGTGCCGTTCGTCTCGCAGCAGCTGGCGCAGTCGAGGGTCATCCGGTATATCGATTCCCTGACGCCCAATCCGGTCAAAACCACCATGGCGCAGCTGCGGTCTACGGTGATCGGCGACGGCATTCCCAAGCTCATCGAGGGCATCGGTCCGGCAGCTCCAGTCCAGGTTCCCAACGAATCCACGGATACTCCAGCACTCAACGCGGCCGCGGACTCGGTCCTGAGGATTGCGGGGACGGCCTTTGAATGTGGGCAGAACCAAACAGGCTCGGGTTTTGTGGTGTCGCCTGGGCGTGTTGTCACCAATGCACACGTCGTGGCCGGTGTGGACCAGCCGGTTGTGGAAATTCCCGACGGCGGCGCGCTGCCGGGTCGGGTGGTTTACTTCGACTCCCAGCGGGATATCGCGGTTTTGGCCGTGGACGGACTGTCCTCGGACCCGCTGCCGTTGAGTGCCGACTTGCCTGCCGGAAGTTCCGCGGCATTTGCCGGTTATCCGCACGGTGGTCCTTTCCAGTCCAAACCGGCAACGGTTCAAGGAATTTCGACCCTCCTGGTTCCGGACATCTACGGCAGCAATCCCTCCCCGGAGTTGGTCTACAAGCTCGCCGGCGACGTCCAACCAGGAAACTCGGGCGGGCCGTTGCTCACGATGCAAGGCCAGGTTGCCGGGCTGATCTTCGCCAAGACCACATCCGATGCCGCGCTGGGTTTTGCGCTCACCATGGCGGACGTCGAGCCAGTAGCGGCCCAGGCCCCAGGCCTCAGCGATCCTGTGTCGCCTGGCCAGTGCACCCGCAAATAACCGGACGGTCTCTCACCGATGGGCGTCTTTTGGCGGACGCTCTCTCACATAATGGGCGTTTTTTCCGAACGGTCTCTCACCTGATGGGCGCAATTCACAGCCCTACTTTCACGGCTATAGATTGGAAGTCATGACTGACTCCACTCACGCCACCGAAGCTGCGCGCGGCACCATACTTGTGATCAACGGACCCAATCTGAACCTCTTGGGCACGCGTGAGCCGGAAAAGTACGGGACTTCAACCCTGGCCGACGTTGAGCGACTGGCCTTGGCTACCGCTGAATCGCATGGTTTCACCGTGGACTGCGTCCAGTCCAACCACGAGGGCGATCTCTTGGACGCTATCCACGCTGCGCGAGGTACTGCCGTTGGCATTGTCATCAACGCGGGGGCCTTCACACACACCTCCGTGGCACTCCGGGATGCCCTCGCAGCAGTCCAGCTCCCCGCCGTCGAGGTCCACATCACCAACGTGCACCAGCGGGAAGAGTTCCGCCACCACTCGTATCTGTCGGGTGTATGCCAGGCGGTCATCGTGGGCGCGGGCGTATTGGGCTACAAGCTTGCGATCGACTACCTCGCCGATGCCGTCTAATCATTCGTGTGATTGAGGGTTCCCGGGAGGCCGCCCATCGGTGATTGAAGGTTCCCGGGAGGGCGCCCATCGGTGAGAGAGGGTTCCCGGGAGGCCGCCCATCGGTGATTGAAGGTTCCCGGGAGGGCGCCCATCGGTGAGAGAGGGTTCCCGGGAGGGCGCCCATCGGTGAGAGAGGGTTCCCGGGAGGCCGCCCATCGGTGAGAGAGCGTCAGAGGGCAGTCAGCCGCAGCAGGAGCGCGTGTTCCGGGTTCAGTACTGGCATGGGGAGCCCGACTTCGCCCAGGAAGCGGCCGTTCGCCACAGCACCCTCAGCCAGCCACGACACGGGTTGCGCCTCGATGAAAGTGTGCCCGTAGTCGGCTTCGGCCGGAGTCGGGAAGAGCAATTCCACCCTGTAGCTCCGCGAAGCATCGAGCCCGGGAACGGCAACCCTTCCAGGCTGCTCGGCGAAACCCGTCCGTGTCTTGACCACAGCGAAAAGCGCCGCCGTGGCACCTGCCGGAATGTCGCCGTCGTGCTCGCCTGAAACGACGCCGTGCAGCATCATCGACTCGTCCGCCAGATCCGCACGGACCATCCGACCACTGTGGATCAGGCCGCGGTGCTCCTTGTACAACGCGATGAAGCGTTTGAGTTCCTCGCGTTCGGCCCCGGTAACCGAGCGAACGTCCCACTCCATGCCGAAATGCCCGAAGAGGGCAGTGATGGCGCGGAAGGAGAGGTCGTGGGTGCGGGCGGTGGTGTGCGAGGTAGTGGGCCCGATATGTCCGCCCACCAGCTCCGGCGGCACTACCAAACCGGTCCAGCGTTGGATGGTTTGGCGTTCCAGGGCGTCGTTGCAGTCGGAAGCCCAGATCCGGTCCGTCCGCTCCAGAATTCCAAGATCCACGCGCGCACCGCCGGAGGAGCAGCTTTCGATCTCCACGCCGGGGTGCGCCGCGCGAAGGGCGTCGAAGAGCCGGTATGCCGCCAAGGTCTGCTGGTGCACGGACGCGCGCCCGCCATGTCCGTGTTCCAGGAGATCCCGGTTCTGGTCCCACTTGAGGTAGCTGATCTTGTTTCCGGTCAGCAGCGCATCCAAACGTTCAAAGACGTACTGCCACGCGTCCGGGTTCGCGAGGTCCAGCACGTGCTGTTGGCGCCACTCGAGCGGCAGCCGACCGCCATCCTTATGCGATACAGCAGACGGCCCCACGATCCATTCAGGGTGGGCGCGGGCAATGTCCGAGTTGAGGTTCACCATTTCCGGTTCCACCCACAGGCCGAACTCCATGCCGCGCGTTGTCACTGCATCGATGAGCGGCGTCAATCCCTCCGACCACACGGTCTCATCGACGTACCAGTCGCCCAGGCCCGCCTTGTCGTCGCGCCGCCCACGGAACCACCCGTCGTCGAGCACGAACCTCTCTACGCCCAGCTCCGCGGCGGATTCCGCGAGCTCAACCAGAGTCTCCAGGTTGTGGTCGAAGTACACGGCTTCCCAGGTGTTGAGGACCACTGGCCGCCGGCTGGAGACGTGGTGCGGACGTGAGCGGAACCAGCTGTAGAACGCGTCACTGATGCCGTCGAGCCCCCGGTCCGAGTACGCGGCGAACAGGGCCGGCGTGGTGTAGCTTTCGCCGGGTTGCAGCACGGTCTCGGCGGGACCCAGGAGTTCCGAGCCACCGATCATGGTGCGACCGTCGGCAACATGGTCGGCGAACTGTTCATGGTTTCCGCTCCAGGCGAGGTGCGTGGCCCAGACCTTGCCATTGCGGTTGCCAAAACCCGCTGTTCCGGCTGCCAGCAGCAGCGAAGAATCGTGTCCCGTGCGGCCGTGGCGACCCGTCCGTACCCATGTGCCGTGTTGGATGGCGCGCCGCTGTGGGTGACGTTCACGGCACCAGCGCCCGGTCAGGTCGAGAAGTTCGACGGCGTCAGGCGCCACCGGGAGCATCGTTGCCAGTTCGTCCACTTGGAAAGGCGACGCGCCGTCGTTGGTCACCGAGTGCCTCAGTTCCAGAAGCCCGCCGGGGTGCAAGGTGAGGTTGCTGCTCACCGTGATGCCGGCGTCGGGGTCCGCTTGGATGACGACGGCGGTACTGCCGTCGGTCTCGGCGCTCACCACGCGCAGCCGTACGGAGAAGTCGTGGCCGGGGATGCCGTCAACCGTGCGGTGGCCCCGCAATCCGGGGCGGCCCTGCCAGGACGACGAGGCCTGGGGGAGGAGCCCTGCGGGAACGTTGGCGTCGATCGAGGACGGCGGGATGGGCTCATTGAGGATGGACAAATCCGGAAGGGAATCGCCCAGGTCTGCTCCCCAGTGGGATATTTCGGCCTCTCCTCGGTGGGTGCTGATCACCAGGCTGGTTCCTGCGGAGCGGAGGTGTAGCGGTTGCATGTATCGAATCACTTTCGGAAAGGGTGTTGTGGGGCGCGCTCTACGCGGCAAGCGCGTGCCATAGGGGGCAGAGCGGGCCCCACAAGAGGGTGAGGTTTACTTGAAAAGGTCGTTGACCTGGTTGTTGGCTTCCGTCAGTGATGACGCGGGCTTCTTGCCCGACAGCACAGCGTCCATGGCGGGCTTCATGATGCCGTCCACCTTGGCCGCCTTGTCTGCGATCGGGAACAGGAACGTGGTGCCTTCCTTCACGTGGGTGGTGAAAGCGGAGACGTCGATGCCCTTGTCGGCGAAGGCCTTGGCTGCGAGATCAGAGGAGGAGGAAATAGCGGGGAACACTACGGCCTTGCCGGCCACGACGTCCTGGCACGCTGCGGATCCCAGGTACTCAACCCACTTGGTGCTCGCAGCCGGGTTCTTGGTGCCGGCCCAGACGGAGTCTGCCAAGCCGTTGAACATGGAGGCACGCTGCCCGTTGGGTCCCTTGGGCGTGGGGGCGATTCCCGTGGTGATGCCCTTGTAGGTCTGGTATTGCCCGATCAGCCAGTCCCCGTTGGAGTTAATGGCGGACTTGCCGGCACCGAAGTTGTCCGTGAGGCTTGCCCCCACCGTGGTCTCAAGTTTGGGCATGTAGCCCTTGTCGATCAGGCCGGCCCACCATGCGATGGTCTCCTGGAAGCGGGGGTCATCGTAGTTGAACTTGCTTCCCCAAGGGTTCTTGTCGGTGGCGGTCCAGCCGGTTGTCGCGGTCAGGAAGCTCCACTCCGTCTGCCCCTGGCCTGCGCCGCTGCCGGAGAGGCCCAGCCCGTAGACCGCAACGTTGTTCTTGTCGAAACCGGGTTGGTCGCCGCGCTTGCCGTTCTTGTCCACCGTCAGCTTGGCAATGACCGTCTCGTAGCTGCCACCGTCCTTGGGGTTCCACTCGAGATTGGCCATCTGCTCGGCAGTGATGCCCGCTGCGTCGGTCATGGCCTTGTTGTAGAACAGGCCCACGGTATCCCAGTCCTTCGGCAGGCCATATCGCTTGCCGTCCTGGCCGACCCACAGCTCCGGGAGGCCCTTGGTGTAGCTGTCCAGGTTGACGCCGTCCTTCTCTACGGCCTCGTCCAAGGACAGGAGCTGCTTCTTGGCCGCGAATTCCGGGTACTTCGACAGATGGTTGGTGAAGACGTCGGGGGCTGTTCCGGCAACAAAGCCGTTGGTCAGGGTGGTCCAGTAGTCATCCCAACCCCGCTGGGTGATCTTGACCTTGATGTCCGGATTGGCCTTGGTGAAGTCGTCCGCGCACTGCTGGTAGGCGGGGAGTTGGTTGGCGTCCCAGAGCCAGTAGTTGATTTCGCCCTTTGCTTCGGTTGAGGCTGCGTCGGAGCCACCGCAGGCGGACAGTGTCAGGGCTATGGCGGCGGCGGCAGCGGCGACGCCGAGTGGTTTCTTCATGACGGACCTTTCAGGGTTTTGTGGGGAGGGGCTTACTTGATTCCGGAGAATCCGATGGAGTTCACAACCTTCTTGCCGAAAGCGATGAACAGGATGAAAATGGGCAGCGCCGCTACGAGGGTTCCGGCCATCAGGCCCGACCAGTCCAAGGCACCCTGCGGGGATTGCGATTTGAAAACGCTCAGGCCGACGGTGAGCACGCGGACGCTTTCGTCCTGGCCCACCAGCAACGGCCAGAAGTATTCGTTCCACTGCCCGATGAAGGTGAGCAGCGCCAGGGTGGCGATGGGGGCTGCGGCGTTGGGAAGCACAATCTGGAAGAAGATCCTCAGGTGCTTGGCGCCGTCGAGCATTGCCCCTTCCTCAACTTCCCGTGACATGCCCAGGAAGAACTGGCGGAGGAAGAAGATGGCGAACGGGGTCATGAAGAGGAACGGCAGGGTCATGCCGGCCATGGTGTTGAGCAGCCCAAGGTTCTTGATCATGAGGAAGTTGGGCAGAGCAGTAAAGATGGGCGGAACCATCATTGTGGTGAGGAACAGGCCAAACACCTTGTTGCGGCCGGGCCAGCGCAAGCGGGCAAATGCGTAGGCGGCCATCGCGCTGAAGAACACTTGGGCAACAGTGGTGACCGTCGCAAACACGATGGAGTTCCGGAGGTAAAGCCAGAAGTTGATCGCGGCGCCGGAGCCGCCTTCTGCGATGGCTTCCTCTGTTGTCTGCAGGCCGAGGACCCGCTTGAACGCACCCCAGCTGAAGTCCGCCGGCAACAGGTTGCCCGAGTTGGACGCCAGGGCACCGTTGCTGGACAGGGCTGTCCGCAGCATCCAGTAGAAGGGGGCAATGGTCACGGCGACGGCGACGGCGACCAGCACCCATGCACCGATGCGGCGCCAGTTGAGGGGCGTCTTGCGGGTGACGATTGAGGTACTCATTGACGGTTCCTTAGTCCTGCTTAGTCCAGGTCCGATTCGTTGCCCTTGAGGAACTTCATCTGGATGAAGGCCACCAGGGCGAGAATGATGAACAGGATGACGGACAGTGCTGAGGCGTAGCCGAAGTCGGACTCGCCGAAAGCTTTTTGGTAGATGTACATCTGGATCACGCGGGAGGCATTGACGGGACCGCCGTTGGTGGTCACGGCCACTGTGTCGAAGACCTGGAACGACCCGATGACGGTGACCACCAAGACCAGCACCAGCACAGGACGGAGCAGGGGCATGGTGATGCTCCAGAAGGTCCGGGTGGGGGAGGCGCCGTCCAGGTTTGCTACCTCGTACAGGTGGTTCGGGATGGCCTGGAGTCCGGCGAAGATCAGCAGGGCCGTGTATCCCATGTGCCGCCATACGTTGACGAAGGCGATGGTGGGGATGGCCCACTGCTCGCTGCCGAAGAAGGCGACGCGGGGGAGTCCGATCCAGCTCATGACCTCGTTGACGATGCCGAGTTGGTAATCCAGCATCCAGAACCACAGCAGGGCGACGATGACGTTGGCCACCAGGAAGGGCAGGAGCAGCGCGCCCCGGATGAACGTGGACTTGGCTACGCGGTGCATCAGGAGGGCAAGTCCGAGGGCGATGACGGTTTGGAAGCCGATGTTGAGGACCACGTACTGGAGGGTGACCCCCATGGCGTTCCAGAAGAGTTCGTCCTGGAAAATCGCCGTGTAGTTCTTGATGCCGATCCACGTGGGCTCGCCCAGGATGCTGTATTCCGTGAAGCTGAGGTAGATGCCGCGGATGGTCGGGACCAGGAAGAACGCCACGAAGCCGACGACGGCCGGGAGGATGAAGAAGATGGCGATCTTAAGATCTCCCAGGCGATTGGCAACGCTGCGGTTGCGGGTTTCGTGGGGGCGTCCTTGCCGGTTTCGGGGACGTCCCGCTGCCCGGTCCGGATGCTTGGTGAGCGTGGTCATCGTCGACCCTTCCTGCTGTGATGTGGGTAACAACCGATAAAGAATCTACACGAGTAGATTTGGTAGGGGCAAGAGTTTGTGGAAGAAAATGTTTCGATTTGTTTGCTTCGTTGACTCGAGTAGATCGGACTGCAAGACTCTACAGAAACGATTAGCTCTCGTAACCAGCTGCTTCAGGCAGCCCTAGGAAAGGCAAACAATGACGTTTTCGATCGGTGTCCTTGGCGTTGGCCAGTTCGGCGGCCAGTTCGCACACCTGTTCAAGCTGCACCCGGGTGTGAGCGCGGTTTACGCAGTGGACGAGCTGCCCGAGCGCGCCGCAGCGGTGCATGAACGCTGGGGTCTCGACGGCGTCATCGGCACCTTTGACGAGTTGCTAAAGTCCGACGTCGATGCTGTCGCCATCTTCACGCAGCGGTGGACCCACGGCCCATTGGTTGAGCGTGCGCTGCGAGCTGGAAAGCATGTCTACTCCGCAGTGCCCATGGCCGTCTCCGAAGAGGAGATTGCCCGGATCATCGAGGCCGTCCGCGAAACCAAGCTTGTCTACATGATGGGCGAGACCAGCTACTACAACCCGGCCACCGTCTTTGCGCGGAAGCAGCAGGAAGCCGGCAAATTCGGCCGCATCTTCTACACGGAAGGTGATTACGTCCACGACATGGACCTGGGCTTTTACGAGGCCTACCAATACAGCGGCGGCGAACGCTGGAAGGAGACGGCGAGCTACCCGCCCATGCTGTACCCCACCCATGCGATCGGCGGCGTCCTTGGCGCGGTGCCCGGCCATGCCGTCAGCGTCAGCTGCATCGGCGTCAAGGATGACCGGAACGATGGCGTCTTCGACAAGGACGTCAGCATGTTCGCCAACGATTTCTCAAATGCCACTGCTCTCTTTGAAATGAACGACGGCGGTGCGATGCGCACCAACGAGATGCGCCGCGTCGGGTACCCCTCCCACATCCGCGAATCGCGCTTCCGCTTCTTCGGAACGGAGGCAAGCTTTGAACAGCTCGCCACCACTACGGTGTGGCAGGACAAATTCACCGTGGAGGACGTTTCCGGTCAGGTGGAAACCAAGCCCACGATGTCGGCCGATGACCCATCGCTCGCCGACGTTGCCCCGGAACTACGCGATGCCTTCATTTCCGGATTGGCGCCTGTCCACGACCACGCCCGGTTGCCGCAGGAGTTCCTGGGCGCGCCCAACGGCCACGAGGGCAGCCACCAGTTCCTGGTGGATGACTTTGTCACTGCCGTCAACAAGAACGAGCTGCCACCCGTCAACGCCTGGGTCGCTGCCCGATTCACTCTGCCCGGAATCGTTGCGCACCAGTCTGCCCTTCGCGGTGGCGAACGCCTCCCTATCCGTGACTTCGGCGATGCCCCCGCGATGTAGCTAGCATTTACCCCATGACCACATCTGCTGTACAAACCCCGCGCGGACCGGTGACCCGCAAGGACGTGGCCCGGTACGCCGGGGTGAGTACCGCCGTCGTGAGTTATGTAGTAAACGGTGGGCCCAAGAACGTGGCTCCGGCAACGGAAGCCAAAGTGCGCGATGCCATCCGTGTCCTGGGCTACCGGCCAAATGCGGCGGCACGCGCCCTGAAACTGGGTTCCAGCGAAACCATCGGCGTGGTGGTTCCGGACAATACCAATCCGTTCTTCTCGCTCTTGGCGCATGCGGTTGAGGAAGCTGCGGCGGATCTCGGGTACGGCATGGTGCTGGCAAACTCGGATGGCAGCCTGGCCAAGGAACGCCAAAACATCCGCAACCTGGCCGCACGCCAAGTGGACGGTGTCCTCCTGGCCAGTTGCGTCTTCGAACCCGACCTATCCGATCTCGACGCCGCAGACCTTCCATCAGTGCTGCTGAACCACACATCCGACGTGCCCAAATTCAGCAGCGTGGGCGTCAATCTCGAAGCCGGCGGGCGGGCTGCGGTCGAGCATCTGATCGGGCATGGGCACACCAACATCGGGCTCGCGATCGGCGTGACTACGGGCAACGAACTGGACGGTCGCGAGGTTGGTTGGCTGGCGGCGTTGAGGGAAGCCGGGTTGCCCGAAGGGCCAGTCCTGCGCAGCGAATTCAGCAGGCCCGGCGGGTACTCGGTTGGCAAGCGGTTCCTTGCTTCCACCAACCGGCCTACCGCGATCTTTGCCAGTAATGACATGCAGGCAATTGGTATCCTGCGGGCGATCCACGAAGCCGGGCTCCACGTTCCACAGGACATCGCGCTGGTGTCTTTTGACGGTTCCATCGATGCCGAATACAGCTGGCCCGCCCTGACCACCGTGTCCCAACCCGTCAAGGAAATGGCGGAAGCTGCGGTGCGGGCCCTGGTCGGAGATGGCCGCACTGAGGAGCCCAAGCACCAGATCCTTCCCACCGAGCTGATCGTCCGGCAGTCCTGCGGCTGCCCCTAGCACCCTCTCTCACCGATGACCCCCTTTTGGGGCACCCTCTCTCACCGGTGGCCCCCTTTAGGGGCACGTTCTCTCACCGATTCGTGCCGTGTCCGCTTGTTGGCAACTTTCGACGGCGGCCCCGCCTCGGGCGACCCGTCGGGGCTTTTGGGGTGTTTGGTGAGAGACGGTTGGGCGGGAGGGGGTGTTCGGTGAGAGACGGTTGGGCGGGAGGGGGGGGTTGGTGAGAGACGGTTGGGCGGGATGGGGTGTTTGGTGAGAGACGGTTGGGCGGGAGGGGGTGTTTGGTGAGAGACGGTTGGGCGGGATGGGTACCGGCGTCGGGCCTCAAGATTCCGGCGAGGCAGCAGCAGGGTGGTCTTATTGGAACCGGAAGGACCGATGATGGCGATGGCTCACCGGCGTACGCGGTGAGGTCCCCCGGCGAGTCCCGGATGAGGCGTCAATCCGCTGGCTGAACTCTACTGCCGGGATCCACCCCCGGTTTGAGATGAAGACTTCTTCATCCCGGTTTCATGGTGGCCTCATGGAGGCCTGTAACGATGAATACATGCAAACCATGCGACGAGTTCTCCTGCTGGGGGCACTGCTCCTGGTTCCGGTGCTGCTTGCGGTAGCCGGTACCGTCCTGGCCGCTCCGGCAGGGCCACCAGAGGTGGACGCGAATCCGATCGAGCTGGGTCCCGGCCCCGACGGCAGACCCGCCCCCGGGTTGGAACCGACAGGACCGGCCCCAACCCCACCGGCGCCCACGCCATCGGAGCCGTCGGCCACCACGCCGTCTCCGGCTCCGTCGTCGCCCGCACCTCCGGTTGCACCCCCTGCCACCGCGCCGGTGGCGCCGCCACCACCAGCCAATGTTCCCGTGCCAGTGGTGCCTCCTGTGGTGATAGATGACGACGACGACGCAAGCGAGGTGGACGACTGATGACTGTGACAGAAACGTCCGTGGAGCAGGCAACCGTGCCCCCTGCGCCCCACCGGCCACCTGCTGCCCATGGTTCGGCTCCGCGGCAGGGTTCAAGGGTTCCAGCGAGATGGCGCATTGCCGGTTGGATCCTCCTGACCACGGCCCTGACCTTGCTGGCCGTGATGCTGACCATGAGGTCTTTATTGCTGAACGGCGCTCAAACCCAGGCGCATCAGGACATCAATCAAGAACTGCAGGAATTCCGCGCTTTTGCCGCCGAGGGCGTCGATCCCACCACCGCCAAGCCGTTCACATCGATCGAAAAGATGCTCGAGATCTTCCTCAGCCGGCAGTCGGCCGCGCAGGGGGAAGTGATCCTCGGCTCGGTGGGCCAACGCATTCTTTACACGCCCACAGGCGCCCTCGGTTCCCGAGCCAACGGCCATGACCTGCCCGCTGACCAGGGGTTGATGGACTCCATCCGCAATGGTGAGGCAGCCTCGGGCATCGCACAGACGAGTGAAGGGGAGATGCACTGGGTCCGCTTGCCTGTGGTTTCGGGCAGCGACACGGGTCATCTGATCGTAGGAATCTACATGGCACCGCGTGAGGAGCAGGTGACAGGGACGGTGTTGACCATCTTCTTCGTGTCCCTTGGCGGACTCGCGGTGACGGCGGGAATCGCCTGGCTTGTTGCCGGCCAAATCCTGTCGCCCGTGCGCGAAGTGCGGAGGGTGGCTGAAGACATCTCGGAGACCGACCTCACCGCCCGCGTGCCCGTCCGGGGTAATGACGACATCTCGGCCCTGGCTGTCACGTTCAACACCATGCTGGACCGCCTGGAATCGGCGTACAGGACGCAGCGGGCCTTCGTTGACGACGCATCCCACGAACTCCGGACACCCATCACGGTCATCCGAGGACATTTGGAACTTATGGAGGACAACGAGGTGGACAGGAAACGCACCCTCGCCTTGGTGGATGACGAACTGGCCCGGATGGGCCGAATAGTTTCCGACCTCCTGCTCCTTGCCAAAGTGGACCGGCCCGGCTTCGCCCAGCCCCGGCGGACCGATGCTGCGACGCTCCTGCTGGATATCGAAGCAAAAGCACAGGCCCTGGGAAACCGGGGATGGCCCATCCTGGAAATCGCGGAAGGCAGCATCAGCGTCGATGCCCAGCGCATAACCCAGGCTGTCCTGCAGTTGGCGACGAACGCCTGCCAGTATTCGCCCGCGGGAAGCACGGTCAGCCTTGGCTCGCGCTTCGAAGGAGAAGGTGCCGGGCGCCGGTTCACCGTGTGGGTGTCCGACCGGGGGCATGGAGTAAACGAGGGCGAGGCCGCGCTCATCTTTGGCCGGTTCCATCGGGGCCAGGCGACCAAAGACACTGAACGGGCCCGTCCCGGTGCCGGGCTGGGGCTCGCCATCGTCCGCAGCATCGCCGAAGCCCACCACGGCACGGCGTGGGTCAAAAGCATCAAAGGGCAGGGTGCCACGTTCGGCGTCACGCTGCCGTCACCTGAGTACACGCACGACGGCGGCACGGACCTCGCCGGCGACGTCACCGAGCGTCTCGATCACGTGAAGGAGCACCACCCATGAGCAGGATCCTGATCGCCGAGGATGACCGGCGGATATCGGGTTTCATTGAGAAAGGCCTGCGGGCCGCCGGGTACACGTGCCTGGTGGTGGACGATGGCGCCAGCGCATTGCTGCTTGCCCGCTCAGGGGAGTTCGGCATGATCATCCTGGATATCGGCCTGCCGATGTTGAGCGGCTTCGAAGTACTGGAGCGCCTCCGCAGCGAGGGCTCCAAAACGCCGGTGATTGTCCTGACCGCGAGTGACTCCGTGGCAGACACCGTTTACGGGCTCGAAAGCGGAGCCAACGACTACATGACCAAGCCCTTCCAGTTCGCCGAACTGCTCGCCCGTATCCGGCTGCGGTTGAACGACGACGCTGATGCCGGCCCTGTCTTGACCTTGACGCACGGGGACATGCAGTTGGATTTGCGCAGCCGCAGGGTAAGGGTGGGTGACACGGGTGCTGATCTCACTGCCCGGGAGTTCTCGCTCCTGGAAGTCTTCCTCCGCCACCCGGGCCAGGTGCTGAGCAGGGAACAGTTGATTTCACACGCATGGAACATGGACTTCGACCCCGCATCCAACGTGGTGGATGTGTACGTGCGGGCTCTTCGGGCCAAAATCGGTGCGGAACGGTTGGAGACCGTCCGCGGTGCCGGGTACCGGTTGATATGAGCCAGACCTACTACACCTCAGCCCCGCACACTCCCGCGCCCGAGCCTGAACCATGGTCCCGGAAGCTCTCCGGTATTCTGCGTCCGTCGGCTGCCATTGCCGTGCTGGTTTCCCTTGTCATCATGGTGGCTTTGGCGGTCAACTCACTGAATGGCTGGGGCTTGGATGGCCATGCCGCTGTGGCGCTGTGCATCTTCGTTGCTGCCATCTGGTTATGGATCTTCTCGCCGGTGGAGGACACCTACGTAGCCCTTGGAGCAGCCGTCGCTCTGGTCATCAGTGGAACCCTCCCCACCGAAAGCCTGTTCGCAGCCTTGGGCGAGGACTCCATCTGGTTGCTCATGGCCGCGTTCGTCATTGCCAGTGCCGTGGCCTCCACGGGGTTGGCTGCGCGCGGAGCCGCCTTCATCATTTCCGGTGCCCGATCCGTGAGGCAACTGGCGCACCTGTCCTGCCTGGGCCTGGTAGTGACTGCCTTTGCCATCCCCGCCACGTCAGGGAGGGCTGCCCTTGCGCTGCCGATCTTCCTGACCCTGCGGACGGTGCTCATGGACCGCCCGGCAGTGGTTAAAATGCTTGCGATTCTCTTTCCTACCGTGATCCTCCTGTCCGCGGTGGCTTCCTTCCTGGGGGCAGGGGCACACCTGATCACCAGCCAAATCCTGCAGTCTTCAGGCTTTCCGGGTTTCGGCTTCGCTTCCTGGCTTTTGTTGGGACTCCCGCTGGCCTTGGTGGCGTCGTTCATGGCCACGGAAGTTGTGTTGAGGCTGTTCACGGCTTCCGGGGATCGTGCCCGGCCGCTGGACATCCGGCCAGGGGAACTGCAAAAGAGCAGCCCTCAGGCGATCAGCGGACCCCTTGACCTGGATGAACAACGGTCGCTCCTGCTGCTGGGAGCCGTTGTGGCGCTGTGGTGCACGGAGCCCATTCACGGCCTGGACCCCGCGTTGGTCGCGCTCGTGGGAGCTCTGGTGGTGTCACTTCCGGCTTACGGCTCGGTGAAGCTCGGTGCCGCCCTGAAGAAGGTGCCTTGGTCCATGCTGATCTTCATGGCCGCCACCCTCGCGTTGGGATCAAGCCTGATAACCACGGGCGCGGCGGAGTGGCTGGCCACGTCCATGCTGGCGCCGGTGGCTTTCCTGGGAGCTGCCAAACCCTTCATCTTCGTGGTGGTTGTAGTGCTGGCATCCACTGCCGCCCATCTGGTGATCCAGTCGAGGTCGGCACGATCTGCGGTGTTGATTCCCGTCGTCGTGGCTTCCGCGGCTCCGATGGGCGTGGATCCCGTAGCGGCGGCCTTCGCCTCCACAGCTGCCGCAGGTTTCTGCCACACACTCACAAGCTCCGCCAAGCCGGTAGCCATTTTCGCGGAAACGGATGGCCAGCCCAACTATGAGCCGGCTGATCTCCTTCGTCTTTCCGCCTGGCTGGGACCCCTTAGCGCAGTCCTGGTCCTGCTGTTCAGTTTCACTGTTTGGCCCCTGTTGGGGCTGCCCGTCATTACGCCATAACCACACGAAGAAGGTGTCCACATGGTCATGTCCATTCCGCAACGAATCCTGGTTGCACCGTCCGGTTTCAAGGAAAGCCTTGACGCCGTGGAGGTCGCAGCAGCGATCTCCGCAGGTATCCGCAGGGTCATTCCGGGTGTCAGCATCAATGCCGTGCCCATGGCCGATGGCGGCGAGGGGACGGCGGCCGCGCTCGCGGCTGCCACCGGAGGCAAGCTCATCCGTACCCGGGTCACGGGACCCGTGGGCGACCCGGTTGACTCCCACTTTGCCGTCCTGGGCACTACCGACCGGCCCACTGCCGTTGTGGAAATGGCAGCGGCCGCCGGGCTGCGCCTTGTCCCCGGGACCATGCGGGATCCGGGCATGACCACCACGCGGGGGGTGGGGGAACTGATCCTTGCAGCCTTGGACCAAGGCGCGGAACGCATCGTAGTGGGCTGCGGAGACTCAGGAACGTCCGACGGCGGTGCCGGCGCCTTGCGCGCGCTGGGCGTGCGGATCAAAGATGCACACGGTAGGGAAATCCCGGAAGGCGGTGCTGCACTCGGTAGCGCGGCAGTGGTTGACTTCTCGGGTCTGGATCCGCGATTGGCGGGCTGCAGCCTGGAGTTGGCGCTCAACCCTTACAACGTCCTCTGTGGGCCGCAAGGAGTGGCCCGCGTTTTCGGGCCCCAGAAGGGCGCAACGCCGGCGCAGGTGGAACAGCTCTCCCATGGCCTGGATCATTGGGCGGCACTCCTGGCCCAAGCCACCGGCACGCCTGAGGAATTCCTCCGCAGCGGACCGGGAACAGGTGCTTCAGGTGGCTTGGGAGCCGGGCTGGCTGCTGTCGGTGCGCGGCTCGTACCCCGTTTTGAGCTCCTGCTGGACTCGGGACTGGCCGGCATCGACCTCGACGCCGACATCGCCGGCGCGGACCTGGTGGTTACGGCCGAGGGTGCCATCGATTTCCAAACACCACGCGGCAAAGTACCGGCAGAGGTTGCACGGCGTGCGCAGCGGGCCGGGGTGCCGGTATTGGCCTTCGCGGGCTCCATTGGAAAGGACGCCGCGGATGTCCACGCCGTCGGAATTGATGCCATTGCGGGAATCATTCCGATTCCCATGGATCTGGACCGGGCTGTGGCGGAGGGCGCCCTCCTGCTCCAGGAGGCTACGGAGCGTACGTTCCGCGTCCTTTTGCTGGGCTCGGCAATATCATCCCGTGTGGCTGGGGCAGGCCCTGTCAGTGGGGCAGGCCGCGTGGGTGCGGCGGCGTAGGCTAGGCCTCCGCGATCCTTAGTTTCGCGACGTTCTCCTCCAACAACCGCCGGGCGTCCTCGCCCAGCAAGGAATCAGTAATGAGTTCGTCGGCTTCCTCCAGTGCAGCAATCGAGGCAATGCCCACCACACCCCATTTGCTGTGGTCAGCCAGGACCACGGTACTGCGGGCCGATGCCATAAAGGCCCTGTCCGTCTCGGCTTCCAGCAGGTTGGGAGTGGTGAAGCCCGCTTGGGCGTCCATGCCGTGGACGCCCATGAACAGGGCATCAAGGTGAAGCTGCTTGAGCGAGGACGTGGCGATCGGGCCCACCAACGCGTCCGACGGCGTGCGCTCGCCGCCGATCAGGATCACGGTGGAGCCGAAGCGCGCGGGCCCGGACGACGCACCGTGGTGGAACAGGTCCGCAATGCGCACGGAGTTGGTGACCACAGTGATCCGCGGCCCGTTGACAAGTTCCTTTGCCAGCGCCCACGTGGTGGTGCCGGCGCTGAGCCCGATCGCCATGCCTTCCTGCACCAGCGATGCTGCCTCCACAGCTATGGCGTGCTTCTCAGCGGTCAGTTGGGTCGACTTAAGCTCAAAGCCCGGCTCGTGCGTGCTTGCGTCTCCGGGCAGTTTGGCCCCGCCGTGGATGCGTTCAACCCGACCGGTCTCCTCAAGGGCTTCAATGTCGCGCCGGACGGTCATGGGGGAGACCCCCAACAGCTGGGCGAGGTCGGAGACCCGTACAACGCGCTCGCGTTGTACGGCATCGAGGATGGCGGAGTGGCGTGCTGCCTGGAGCATCGGGGCCTTTCTGGAGAGCCTCGTCGAACTAGGGGTGAGTCTGGCTCCAGTCTAGGGCTCGCTGCCGTCCAGCCCTGGTAAAACGACGACGGCGACGCTCACCGCGGGAGGTGAGTGTCGCCGTCGTCGTCCTGGCGGTGGTGACGCTACTTCCGGAGTGACTCAGCGATCTGGGTCATGATGGAGGGATCAGCCAAGGTGGTGGCGTCGCCGGTGTCGCGGCCTTCTGCGATGTCTTTGAGGAGGCGTCGGACGATCTTGCCGGAGCGGGTCTTGGGCAGTTCCGGCACGATCAGCAGCTGCTTGGGCTTGGCGATCGGGCCGATTTCCTTGCCGACGTGGTTGCGCAGTTCCAGGACGGTTTCGTCACCGTTGTTGACGGCGTCACCGCGGAGGATGACGAACGCGACGACCGCCTGGCCGGTGGTCTCATCGGCGGCGCCGACCACGGCTGCTTCAGCGACGGACGGATGGGACACGAGCGCGGATTCGATCTCGGTGGTCGAGAGGCGGTGGCCGGAGACGTTCATGACGTCATCCACCCGGCCCAGGAGCCAGACGTCGCCGTCGTCGTCCTTCTTGGCGCCATCCCCGGCGAAGTACATGGCCTCGAACCGGGACCAGTAGGTGTCCTTGAACCGCTCGGGATCGCCCCAGATGCCGCGGAGCATGGAGGGCCAGGGTTCGCGGACCACGAGGTAGCCGCCTTCACCGTTGGCCACGGACTCGCCGGCTTCATCGACGACGTCCACGGCGATGCCGGGCAGCGGAACCTGGGCGGAGCCGGGCTTGGCTGCGGTGACACCCGGCAGCGGTGCGATCATCTGGGCACCGGTTTCGGTCTGCCACCACGTGTCAACGATCGGGGCGGGCTCAGTCTTCTTGCCGCCGTTGCCGCCGATGACTTCGCGGTACCACATCCAGGCTTCGGGGTTGATGGGCTCACCGACGGAGCCCAGGACGCGGATGGAGGACAGATCGTACTTGCCGGGGATCTCCCGGCCCCATTTCATGAACGTGCGGATCGCGGTGGGGGCGGTGTAGAGGATGGAGACCTTGTACTTCTCCACGATCTCCCACCAGCGGCCCTGGTGCGGCGAGTCCGGAGTGCCTTCGTACATGACCTGGGTGGCGCCGTTGATCAGCGGCGCGTAGGTGACGTACGAGTGGCCGGTGACCCAGCCGACGTCGGCGGTGCACCAGTACACGTCCGTGTCCGGGTGGAGATCGAACACGGCTTTGTGGGTGTAGGCGGTCTGGGTGAGGTACCCGCCGGTGGTGTGCAGGATGCCCTTGGGCTTGCCGGTGGTGCCGGAGGTGTAGAGGATGAACAGCGGGTGCTCGGAGTCATGCCCGACGGCGGTGTGCTCGGTTGCTGCCTTGTCTACCGTTTCGCTCCACCACAGGTCGCGGCCTTCAACCCAGTTGACGTCCTCGCCGTTGCGCTTGACCACCACCACCTTCTCCACCGTGTGTCCTTCTTTGGAGAGGGCTTCGTCCACGGCGGGCTTGAGCGGGGAGGGCTTGCCGCGGCGGTAGGTGCCGTCGGCGGTGACCACGAGCTTGGCTTCGGCGTCCTCGATCCTGGACCGCAAGGCGTCGGCGGAGAAACCGCCGAACACCACGGAGTGCACGGCACCGATCCGGGCGCAGGCCAGCAGCGTGATGACGGCCTCGGGGATCATGGGCAGGTACACGGCCACCCGGTCGCCCTTGGCCACCCCCAGGGATTCGAACGCGTTCGCGGCCTTCTTCACTTCCTGGGTGAGCTCGGCGTACGTGTACGTACGGGTGTCGCCCGGTTCGCCCTCGAAGAAGATCGCCACCCGGTCACCGAGACCGTTTTCCACGTGCCGGTCCAGGGCGTTGTAGGCGGCGTTGACCTCGCCGCCGACGAACCACTTGGCGAACGGTGGATTGGACCAATCCAAGGCCTCGGTGAAGTCCTTGTCCCAGCTGAGCAGCTCGCGGGCCTGCTTCGCCCAGAACGCGGGCCGGTCAGCCTCGGCCTCCTTGTAGGCGTCGGCCGTCACGACGGCGTTCGCAGCGAACTCTGCAGATGGCGCGAACTTCCGATTCTCGTGCAGGAGATTCTCGAGAGTCTCGACGTGCGTGGCATGGCCGTCCGTTGAAGCTGCAGCGGTGGCCGTGGATCCGGTGGTGTCCTGGGACATGGTGAACCTCATTATTCATCGATCTTTGCTGCGCGGACGTCGCCGGCGGACCCGCACCGGCGCCGGGGCGCGGCGTCGGGCGTCCAGCGAACTTCCGCAGAGTGCTGTCCGCCATCAACACTATCGCTTCGGGAGGTCCTACGTGTGCGTGGTCACAAATGCGCCAGCGAGCGGTATGGATTTGGCGACGAATGGCGCTCAGCCTGCTCAGGAACCGCTTACATGACGCCGACGGCGGACCTCCCTGCCGCTGTACCGCGCCGGTTTCGGCGCGTGGGCCTGTAAGGCACCTTGGAGTTTGCTGTGGACGGAGTCCCTGGACGCCTTTCAGCTAGAAGACTGTCAGTGGGGTGACATAGGCTGAACAAGTCGTGGGACGCATCAGAAGCGTGTCCGGTTTTCCGCGGATTCGTGCGGAACTACCGGTCCGGACTGACCAGGACAACGCCGTACGAAGGAGATTTGGATGAACCAGCTGAGCCCCGGCCCGCACGACTCGCAGCCTACGGGAACGGACACCACGGCTGGAACTGCCCCCAGCGCCAAGAGTGACACCGCCGGCACATCAACAGCAGGAGCCGCCGGCGCCCCCGCGAAATACGACGCCGTTGCGGGGCCTTTCACCATTCGGGACCTCACCGTTTTTGGCTCCGCGCTCCTGATGTTCATAGCGTCGCTGCTTCCGATGTTCGGCGGACGCTACAACCTTTGGAACCTCGGCAATCTATTCTTCCTGCTCCTTGGCATCATCCTTCCGTTGGTAGTGGTGGCGTTGTTCGTGGCTCGGCGCCTCCAGCCGGGGACCGTCGTCCGGGTTGGCTCGTTGTCCATCGATCAATTCGCGTCGGTTACGGCAGCGTTCGCCTTCCCTTTGTTCTTCCTGACGATCGCCGACTCCTTTAGTGGCAGCGTGCTGCTGGGACTGGTGGGTTCCGTGGGCTTGCTTGCGGCCACGGTCCTTGGGCCCCACCTTCCGTGGATTTCCGCCGATTTCAAGGGCCGGACTGAAACACCTGCCCATGTTGTAGCCCGTCAGGCCGCCGTGCCAAGCCGGAAGCCCGCAGCCCCCAAGGCCCCCGCGGCTCCCAAGAGCCCCGCGGCGTCTGCCGGTAGCCCCGGAGGCCCGGGCGCTTCAGGCGTCGGTCCTTCAGGCCCGGGCGCTTCAGGCGTCGGTCCTTCAGCCATCGGTCCTTCGGGCGCCGGTCCTTCGGGCGCCGGCGGACCGTATTCTCCTCCTGCCGTCTTCGGAGCCCGGCCGTCGGCTGGAACCGATGCACCCGCCGTCGTGCATTCTGCTGACTCGAAAGAAGCGGCACCGCATGCTGCCGGTGCGCAGGGCGCGGGGGTGCCGGCTGCTGGTACGCCGGCCTCAAAGGCACAAGCTGCGGGGGCTCAGGCTGCCGCCGCAGCTTCGGCATCGGGTGCCGCAGCCTCTGGTGCGCAGGCAACAGGCGCTTCTGCCGCCGGACGGCAGGACTCCATGGACAGTTCCCGAAAGTCCGGGACCGGCATTTCCGAACCCGCGACCATACAGCATGCCCAAGAGCCTGCTTCACAGCAGCCATCGGCCCAGCAGCCGTCGGCCCAGCAGACTGCTTCACAGCAGTCTGCCTCCGCGCCGCCTGCCTCCAACGAGCGTGCATGGGCTGCGACGATGGCGACCCCGGTCGTGTCGGCGGACACGCGGGCCGTCACTGACTCCATCGGTGCCACGGTGGATCCTGCAAGCCGCCCGGACGAATCCAACTCCGCGCCTACGTACGAGGCCTTCTGGTTTGCCGTCGCCCAGCCGCGCACTGCGTATGACGAACGGACCGGCGCGCCGGCCTTCACGATCGAGCCTGGCGGTTGGGTCCTTGCCCTTGAGGACCGCGGACACGAGTTCCTGGTACAGGACACCGACGGCAAGGTCGGCGTCTTGCGGGAGCTCAGCAACATCGAACGCGGCTAGGCGGGACGCCGTGGCCACCGCTGACGCTGGTACGCCCCTTGCGCTCAAACGCCGGGCACGCAGGATCAACCGGGTCCTGGCCGATAAGTATCCGTATGCCCACGCCGAGTTGGACTTCCGGAACCCGTTTGAGCTGGTAGTGGCCACGGTCCTGTCCGCACAGACCACGGACGTGCTGGTGAACCAGGTGACCAAGATCCTGTTCGCCCGCTACCCCGACGCCCGGGCAATGGCCGAAGCGGACCCTGTTGAGCTGGAAACCATCCTGCAGCCCACGGGCTTCTTCCGGGCGAAGGCCCGGAACGTCCTTGCCCTGAGCACGCGGCTCGTGGATGAGTACGACGGCGAAGTTCCCGGCCGCCTCGAGGACCTGGTCACGCTACCCGGGGTCGGCCGCAAGACGGCAAATGTGGTGCTGGGTAATGCCTTCGGAATCCCGGGGATCACAGTGGACACGCACTTTGGCCGTCTAGCCCGTCGCTTCAAATGGACGGACTCCGACGATCCTGTGAAGATCGAGTTCGACGTCGCGGAATTATTCGAACCGAGGGACTGGACCATGCTCTCGCACCGGGTGGTTTTTCACGGACGCAGGGTCTGCCACGCGCGGAAGCCCGCTTGCGGGGCCTGCCCGGTAGCGAGCCTGTGTCCAAGTTACGGGGACGGAGAAACCGACCCTGTAAAAGCGGCCAAGTTGCTCAAGTACGAGCTCGCGCCTGGTAACGAGGCATTGCTGGAGCGGCTGCTCGCGGAGACGCACCGGGCCGCAGAGATACGCATGGAGTCGCAAAGGAGGCCTGTGTGACTGCGTTCGAGGACCTCGCCGGGTTGGTTGCCCGCTTTGAGTCGGGGGAGCAACGCCATTCGGCCCACTGGGCGCAACTACCGGTCAGCGCCGAGACAAACCGACCCGCAGCCGTGCTGATGCTTTTCGGCGTGCTGGACGACGTCCCGGCCGAATCCGGACGCCCGATTGCACCCGCAGACCTCGACGTTTTGCTGCTGGAGCGGGCCCACACCTTGGACGATCATCCCGGCCAGGTCGCTTTTCCAGGTGGCAGCGTGGATCCGGAAGACGAGTCGGTGGTGGCTGCTGCTTTGCGTGAGGCCGTGGAAGAAACCGGTCTGGACGCCGGAGGGGTCCGCGTTCTCGGGGTCATTCCGGAGTTGGGGCTCATCCGCAGCAACTTCCGCGTGACACCGGTGCTTGCCTGGTGGGATTCGCCGTCTCCCGTCCGAGTGGTGGACTACGCCGAATCGGCGCAGGTCTTCCGGGTGCCTGTGCGCGACCTCCTGGATCCCGTCAACAGGGTCACTGCCACGATCTCCAGGTTTGGCCGGACCTATACGAGCCCGGGTTTCACCGTGAACGGCGTCCTGGTCTGGGGCTTCACCGGGATGGTCCTCAGCGGACTGTTCGACGAACTCGGTTGGACTGTCCCCTGGGACGAACGGAAGGTGTACGACATCCAGCTTTAGGCTGCTTTGCACCCCGGGGGTTCCACGGTTGCCCTGGCGTTTTGCGTTGAACGATCCACGATAAGCCCCGTAGCAGCGTTCTCCCGGACCGCGTTGATGCCGTGCACGACGTCGTCAAGATGCTTGAACGTCGGCGATTCGGCGACCACAGTGCCGTCCCCTGCGGTGAGACGGAACCAGTACGATTCGTTCGAGTCCTTCAGAATCTCAAACCTGCCAGCCATTTGTTGCTGTTTCCCCCTTGGATGCTTCCTTGCACACAACGTGGGCCCGTGTGCCGGACGCCACATTCCGAAACTATCCAGAAGAGGGCACTAAACAAAGTTACTGCGGGGTACCCGTCACAGTCGGGTCATTGTCCATCACAAAGCGAGATGTGACTGGCTTGGCATGGCCGGTACGGCTACTCTGCATCCGGCCGGCAAGGTCCTACTCCAGCAGTACGATGCGGGGTTCGGGAAGGGGATGGGTGAGCAATGCGGTCCGGAAAAGGGCTTCTGACGCGCTAAGGCGTCTTTGTTCCATTCGGAGCAGTTCGCCTGCGTCCACGTCATCAATCCCCGGAGTGCCGGCCAGCTGGCCAACCCAGCCGATGCCTGTCACGCTGTCGTGCTGTTCACCAAGGATTCGTTGGAGTGCCATCGCCGGCTGGAGGATCGCAGTAGCTCCGGAACCCATCACATCCGCAACCGCCTCAACCGAATACCGTAGGCTCTTGATGTCTTTCCGTGCCCGGTGGAGGAGTTCGTTCCGGTCACCTTCAGGGGCAACTGTGGATGCGGCCAGCAAGCTTTGCCGGGCGGTCGCCCATTCACGCTGGAGGAGCACTACTGCGGCTGCGCGGTCGGGAACCGGAATGCCCTTGGGCTCATCACACGCGAAGAGGCCCTCGCGGGTGGCGCGGATGACTTCGGACGCCCGGGCACCTGTTCCGGCACGGGTCGCCAGTTGGTTGCTGCGCGCCACGAGTAGGTCGACGGCACCATGAAGCCCGCCGGGTGACCGCCACTCCTCCGTGGCGTCGAGCCACAGCGAGAACCGCAGCGCCTGGACGTAGGCGTCGCGTGCTTCACCCAAGGAACGCGCCAACCATCGAATGTCGTTCCGCGTCTGCTTGGAAAGACGGGGAAGAGCGGATTTGTAGCACGACAACACTGAACGCAGCCGACGAAGGGCGAGCCTGGCGCTATGCACAGCCTCCTGGTCAGCCGCGGCAATCAAGGGAAGGCTGCCTTCCAACTCAGAAAGTTGGAAGGAAAGGTACGCATCAAGCGCATCCCTGACCTCCGAGCCCACGTTGGCCAGTTTCCCCTACGTCGCCGGGCAGGACAAGACATGAGGCGTCGGGTTGGGCTTGGAGCCTACTTCGCCTTGTCATAGGAGTCGACGACGGCGACACTCACCGGAAACTCGACCGGTATCCGGCCGAACATGAGCTCTTTCGCTGCGTTCGCGGACTCTTCGATCGCACTGATACAGGCCTCCACAGCCTCGTCCGGGGCGTGGACCATCACTTCGTCGTGCAGGAAAAAGACGAGTTCGCCTGCGGGCTGACCGTCGGCCCGCAAGGCACGCAACCGCCGTCGTAATTCCGCCAACCAGCAGGCCGCCCACTCTGCTGCCGATCCCTGCACCACAAAATTCCGGGTGAACCTGCCGCGCGAACGCGCAAGGTTGTCCGCCCGGCGCTGTTCTTCCGCGGTAGTGGACTGTTGGCTTCGCAACCAACCGGCTGACGGCGGCGGGCTGCTTCGGCCGAGGCGGGTGGTGACCGTACGTCCGGCTTCTCCTTCCCGGGCGGCTTGTTCAACAAAGCCGACCGCACGGGGATAGGTGCGGGCGAGCTGGGGCATGAGCCGGCCGGATTCGCCCGTAGTGGCTCCGTAAATGGCACCGAGCAGCGCGACCTTGGCTTTCGAACGGTCACCGCCGAAGCCCTGGGCGGCGATACCCGCGTACAGGTCTTTGCCGCGTGCCGCCTCAGCCATTTTCGTATCCTGGGCGAGGGCCACGAGCACGCGGGGTTCCAGTTGGGAGGCGTCGGCGACGATGAGTTTATGGCCGGGCTCTGCGTGGACCGCTGCCCGGATGTTCCGCGGAATTTGGAGCGCGCCTCCACCACGTGACGCCCATCTGCCCGAGACCACGCCGCCTACGACGTACTCGGGATGGAACCGCCCGTCGTGAACCCAGGCATCGAGCCATGCCCAACCGTTCGCTGTGTGAAGCCTCGAAAGCTTCTTGTACGCCAGCAGGGGCCCGATGGCAGGGTGCTTGGACCCCTGAAGCTCCCACTGCCTGGTGCTTTTCACTTCGATGCCGTTGCGGTGCAGCGCCCGCATCAGGTCCTGCGGCGAATCCGGGTTCAGTGAAGGCGTCTTGAGTATTCCGCGAAGCTCACTGCAGAGAGCTTCCAAGGCCGGTGGCCTGTGTCCGAGCGGAGGACGGGAACCCAGCACGTCCGCGAGGATCTGCTCGTGCAACTCTTCCCGCCATGGGACACCGGCGTGTTGCATCTCGCAAGCGATGACAGAGCACGCCGACTCGGCGGCCAGCAGCAATTGGAGCCTCTGCCTCCGCTGGTCTTCGGTGGTAACTTGGGCAACCGCATCCTGCTGTGCCGCGAACTCGTTCCTCAGTTCGGCCAGCCCTGCGCGGTTGGCACCCGTCGTGTGGTGGTCGAAGAGAGCCTCCTGGTCCGCCGGCGGTGGCGGGGGCTGGAGGGCACGAGGCGGGGCGGTGTCATCGTCCTGCTGAACCTTGTCCGCATTTTTGGCGTACTCGGTGTGCTCAGTGAAGGCTGAGTGCGCCAAGATTGCTCCGCAGAGCGTGAGGTCGTGGCAGCGCTCGAGTTCCACACCCTGTTTCAGCAATTCGGGGTACCAGTCCTGGGCGCGTTGCCACACCCAACGGGGACGCTGGGTTTCAAGCTCACGCACGACGCCGGGCAACTCACCCCGGGTGACGACGCGGGCGTCCGCCGTAGCCTTTCCGGTGGGCGAGACCCTTTGTATGGCTGCGCCGTCCGGATGGGCGGCAAGCAGCAAATACATGGTCTCCATTCTGCCTTGTGCTTGACCATTGACTGTTCCTCCACAGCGCCTGTTCGGGCGTGTTTGTCCACATGGAGATGTCGGGACCTTCAACGTCAAAGACGATGCAGCAAGAGTGGCTTCATGACCAAGCGACATCAGAGGCACCAGCACGTCGTCCACGGGTTTCCGGATCAATCAGCGGACGGATCATGGACGCCGCGGGACCCGGCGGACATCCTTCTCGTCACCGGGGACGCTTACCTTCAGGAAGAAGCCAAAAGGATCGTCGCGGCGGCCGGTGGAAGCCTGCGGACAGCTGCGGACGTCGGGGAAGCAGTTCATGGGTGGGATACCGCGGACGTGGTCCTTGTCGGCAGTGATGTTCGAGAGTTGCCGCCCCGAAGACAGGCACCGTCGGTCCTTCTGGGAAGGTCCGCCGAAGGCGATGGTCTCTGGCGGCTTGCAGCCGCACTGGGGGCGGAACGGGTGGCTGTCCTTCCCGAGGCCGCCGCCTGGCTCGCCGAGCATCTGAGTCTTTCGGGCTCACCGGACCCCGGTGGAAGGGTGTTGGGAATTGTCGGGGGCAGCGGTGGGGCCGGAGCAACCACTACTTCTGTCTGGCTCGCGCAGGCGGCCGCGAATCATGGCGTCAGTACATTGCTCATGGACGGTGACCCTCTGGGCGGCGGCCTGGAGTTGGCCGTCACTGTTCAGGAGATTCCGGGGCTCCGATGGCCTGACTTCTCGGAAACGAGGGGCAGCATCGATCCCGGCCAGTTCCGGGATTCCTTGCCGGTAGCGGGTGGTTTCGCCTTTCTCTCATGGCCGGGCACCAGGGAACCCGTTGTGGCACCCGATCCTGGTGCTGTCGCGGCTGTCCTTGATGCTGCACGCCGGAGCTTCGAACTCATCGTCGTGGACATC
Source organism: Paenarthrobacter sp. NPDC089322 (assembly GCF_040684895.1). NCBI lineage: Bacteria > Bacillati > Actinomycetota > Actinomycetes > Micrococcales > Micrococcaceae > Paenarthrobacter > Paenarthrobacter sp. NPDC089322. The sequence goes on along the minus strand of NZ_JBFBGW010000020.1, from coordinate 42,913 downwards.
GGCCGTGGCGGGGAAGGCGTGCGAACACTGGCTTGGGACTGCGACAGAATCCTGCTGCTGACCACCGCGCACTTGAAACCCGCGGTTTCGGCAGCAAGGATCCTTCAAGAACTTCCACCGCTCGATACCGGGCTGCTCCTCCGGGCCGGCAGCCCAGCCGCCATTGACGCCCAGGTGATAGCTGAGTCCTTGGAGCTCCCCGTGTTCGGCACAGTCCCGAAGGTGCGTGGAGTTGCGGCGGGAACGGAGCTTGGACGGCTCCTGGAACTCGGCCGTCGAAAGCCCGTGCAACGTTTCGCCGAACACGTGTTGGAACTGAACGGATCCTTGAAATGAGCCGGCGGTTGGAGCAGCGGATGGCCCGTTCCGTGGACCCCTCGCCTGAGGACACGAATGCCCTGCAGCAGGTTCCCGGCAGCCGGAAAGCCCCAAGGACCGAACGACCTGCGACGGCTACCCGCCGCAGGCAAATCCGGAGGCTGGATTCGATGCTGTTGGAGACAGTGCGGGAAACAGTCCTTTCGGGAAACGCACCTGTTACTCCGTCCACGGTCGCGGCAGCAGTCCAGGCAAGCGGAAGGCTGCTGGGTACGGCCGGGGCGCTCGAGGCCGCCGAATCGATCAACGCGGAGTTGAACGGCCTCGGACCACTCCAGCACCTTACGCACGATCCTTCAGTCACGGACATCTTCGTCAACGGTCCGTCCTCGATCTGGGTGGACAGAGGACAAGGCCTGGAACGCTCCTCCGTGCACTTCGACAGCGAGCAGCAGGTGAAATCGCTGGCAGCGCGGCTGGTCTCTGCCGGCGGCCGACGCTTGGACGATGGCTCCCCTTGTGTCGACGTCAGGCTTAGGGGCGGCTACCGCGTGCACGCCGTGCTGGCGCCGATCTCCACAGCCGGTACGTTGCTTTCCATCCGGATCCGGCGCGAAGAAACCTTCACTATGGCCGAGCTGCGGGAAGGCGGCATGTTTGGAGAGGCCGTTGAACAGATTCTTCGGGCGATCATGCAGCAACGCGTCAGTTTCCTGATCAGCGGGGCTACCGGCTCAGGAAAGACCACGCTCCTGTCTACCATGCTCGGACTAAGCCATCCGTCCGAGCGCCTGGTACTGATCGAAGACGCCTCCGAACTCAACCCCACCCACCAGCACGTTATCTCGCTCGAATCCCGCCACGGAAACCTGGAAGGCGGGGGCACACTGGACCTTGGCGAGCTCGTCCGCCAAGCTCTCCGGATGCGTCCGGACCGCCTGATCGTGGGGGAGTGCAGAGGGGCGGAAGTAAGAGAATTGCTCACTGCCTTGAACACGGGACACACAGGCGGCGGAGGAACCATCCACGCCAACACTGCAGAAGCCGTCCCGGCACGGTTGGTCGCGCTCGGCGCACTTGCCGGCCTGAACGCCGAGGCTGTGAAGCTCCAGGTTTCCAGTGCCCTGGACGTCGTGATTCACGTCGCACGGACACCGCTGGGCCGGAAGGTGGCATCCATCGGCGTGCTCATGGACACGCCGGAGGGCCAGGCAGTGGTTCCAGCCCTGCAGCTGACTCCCCACGGCCTGGTGCAGGGGCCGTCCTGGGCCCAACTTGCAGCCCGGCTGTCCCTAAACAAGTCCTTGCACGTCAGCGGGCCCACGGCGGACCAGGACCTTGGCGTCAACCCAGGCACTGAAATCGGCCGGGACGCATGATCGCCACCATGGTCCTGGTTCTCGCGGTTGCTGCGTGGCTTCACCTCAAGCCCTCCCGCGGTGTTCGTGGGCGGGCGAAGCGGAGCCTGCAGGCGATTCCACGTTTTGGCGTCACCGGTGCTTCCGGCGGGGAAGGAAGGGCCTGGGCAAGGCTGCGTCCCCCGTCACGGCAAACCCGGCCACTGTCTTTGGTTGTGTTGGTTCAGCAGTTGGCGGCGCTCCTGCGGGGCGGCCGAGGAGCCTCCCGGCTCTGGGAAGAGCTGTGGGTGGTTCATGGCTCCCGGTCTTTCATGGAGGAACCTCGATCGGTTTTTTCGCAAGACCGGTCCTCCGCGGTGTCGCGGGAATCGTTGAGGATACTGGGGGCGGCCCGGGCAGCGTCAGCGGTGGGAAACTCGCCGGCCCAATCAATCCGTGACACCGCAGCCAAAGTGTATCCGCGCAAGGGGAATACCGAACGCAGGATCTGGATGGAACTTGCCGCTTGCCTGGATGTGGCCGAAAACAGCGGCTGCCCCCTTGCCGGGCTGCTCACCCGCTTCGCCGCGCAACTGGAAGCCGAGGAAGACGCCGAGGCCGCCCGACAAACCGCGCTCGCCGGCCCCAAGGCCACTGTCCGTTTGTTGTCCTGGCTTCCCGTTTTTGGTTTGGCCCTGGGAATCGCCTTGGGTGTGGACCCTCTGGGAATACTGCTGGACAACATCATGGGGGTTACCACCCTCGTCGTGGGCCTCGTACTGACAGTGGCCGGCCGGGTCTGGTCTTCCCGGCTCGTGGCCTCGGCTGTCGGTGGAACCTGATGACCACTGTTTCCTCGCTGCTCCTTGTCGGCGTCCTGGCGCTTGCAGCGGTCATTGCCCTTGCCAGCCCGACACCCGGAGGACTGTTGGCGGCACGTCTCACAGCGCCAAGCCCGCGAAGTGTGTCAACGTTCGGGTTTTCCGGACCCGGCAGCGAGGAACTAACAGATACTCCTTCAGACGGTCTTCGTGACACTGCCATGATGCTGGAACTCGCAGCCTCCATGCTCGACGCCGGCTCGGGACTGGGCCGGGCGTTGGAACTCATTGCCCAAAGTGCCACACCGCCCATCAAGTTATCCCTGAGGCCGGTGGTGGCCGCACTCGCCATAGGGGCCGACTGGGAGACCGCCTGGCGTACGCCAACCCGGCACGAACCGGAGGTGGCACGGCTGAAGGATGCGCTCTCCTTCGCCGCATTAACCGGTGCACCCTCCGCGTCGATCCTGTACGCCCAGGCAGCAAGAGAACGGCGCGAACAGTTCCGTGCCGCGGAGAAGCGTGCGGCCGCCCTCGGCGTCAAACTCGTGGTTCCCTTGGGCCTGTGTTCGCTCCCGGCATTCATCTGCCTGGGAATCGTTCCGGTTCTCATCGGCATGATTCCAGCGGGCTGAGCGATGCCTGCTTGTACACCGCCTGCGCCGACTTCCCCTCCACAAGACCCCGGAAATCGAAGGTTATCCACTTGCCGGAAACGGGCCCTTCAGGGGCTGACGAAGTCACGGAAGAGTCGTTACAGCCGGGAAATCCACCGGCACCCATGAAGGAAACCCTGAAAGGAAGACACACATGAAATCAGCTACCAGCACGCTCCCGGGCAGGCGTTCGGGAAAGCGCCGTAGCTCTCCTGCGCTCGCCGTCATTGCCGCCGCCCTTCCGCTGCCTGCAGGCCTTCCTTCGTATGAAGGACGGGGCAGAACTGCCAGGGAAATGCTCGAAAAGGGGCTTTCCGGAGACGATACGCGGCTTTCCGGAGACATGGGCATCCTCGACCACATAACCATGGACCGGATGAGCTTGGCGCGCAGCACAGCAGAAGCGTCGAAGCCCGGCAGAGGGATACTAAAAGGTCTGCCCAAGCTGCCCGCCAGGTTCAGGGGATCCGAGGCCGGCATGCTGGGCTCCGAGGCTGGGATGGCCACAGCCGAATACGCCATTGCGACACTCGCAGCAGTCGGCCTGGCGGGTCTCCTCGTGGTCATCCTCCGGAGCGGTGAGGTCCAGGGCTTCCTGCTCAACCTGATTCGAACTGCGCTGTCTTTGCCATGATCCGGCTGCTCCCGGCCCGGCTGAAATTGAGAACCCGTCAGAAGGAAACGGGCGCTGTCACGGCGGAGTTCGCTGTCGCCTTGCCCGCAGTAATTCTTCTGTTGGCCTTCTTGCTGGCAGGCGGAGCAGCGGGAATTACCCAGCTGCGCTTGGAAGAAGCAGCCAGGGCCGGGGCACGGGCGCTGGCTCGGGGCGACAGCACGGAGGCAGTCCAGGGCATCGTCCGGCGCCTTGCCGGGGAAGCGGCCAGTGCGGTTGTCGAGAGCGACGACGAATGGCGGACCGTGACAGTATCGGCGGGAGCAGGAGGTGCGTTGGGGCCCCTGATCCCCTGGACACTGACAGCCTCGGCGTCGGCCAAGAGCGAAGCGGCGGGGCCGTCAGCCGCGGGCGGGAAATCATATGGCCGGTGGGTTCCCTCGTGATTGCCCGGCGCCCTCATTCACGGGGACCGGGCAGAGAGCAGGGTTCGGGGAGTTTGCTTGCGCTCGCGTTGTGCATGGTGGTCATGGTTGTGGGGGCTGGCCTGCTGCTCTTGGCCCAGGCAGGTGTCATGGCTACCCGGGCTGCGTCTGCTGCTGATCTGGCTTCCCTCGCGGCAGCCGACGCGGCTCGAGGACTCACAGCAGGTGAGCCTTGCGCTGTGGCAGCCGGCGTCGTCGCACAGCATCAGGCGCGAATGACGTCGTGCGAGGTGGTCGGGGGTGAGGTGGTGGAGGTCTCCACTGAGCTGAATCAACCATTTTCCTGGGGAATCGCAACAGGCCGTTCCCGAGCAGGTCCGCCACCTTAACGCCCCGCCCGGGTTCTGCCGACACCCGGAGTACGCGCCTAGACGGCGTCCTTCAGCAGGACATCCAGGAGTGTGACGGCGGCTGCCTTATCCAGGGGATTGTTCTTGTTCCCGCACTTTGGGGACTGCACACAGGATGGGCAGCCGGCGTCGCATTCGCAGGCCTTGATGGCCTCGCGGGTCGCAGTGAGCCACACCTTTGCCTTTTCAAACCCCCGCTCGGCGAAACCGGCGCCGCCCGGGTGTCCGTCATAGACGAAGATTGTCGGCACCCCTGTGTCGGCATGGAGAGCGGTGGAAACACCCCCGATGTCCCAGCGGTCGCTGGAAGCAACCAGTGGCAGGAGACCGATTGCTGCGTGTTCCGCAGCGTGCAGCGCCCCTGGGAATTGTGCCTCGACCAAGCCGGCACCGTGGAGGGAACGGTTGTCCACTACGAACCACACAGCCTTGGTGAAGAGATCCCTCGCGCCAAGGTCCAAGGGTTCCTCGCCGAGTATTTCATTCGAGATCAATGCCTTGCGCTGGAAGGAGACTACTTGGGTAGTGACCTTGACGTCCCCGAAGTGGACCGTAATGTCGCCCCACTGCACCGAACGCGACGTCTCCAGCACCTCAATCTGGGTGACATCACGGGCTGTCGTGTAAAAGTCCGGGTTCACCCGACGCACCATAACGCAATGGTCGGCCTCGTTCAGTTCCTCCACCAAGTAGCTGTCGCCCTGATGGACGTAGATCGCGCCTGTATGGGCCTGGTAGTGGGTTTGCGGAGAGTCCATGGTCCCCAGGAGCGAGCCTGTTTCAGCGTCAACGATGCTCACCGGGCCGCCACCGTCGGCGCGCAGGTTCACCATTGCGGCCGCACTCTCCGGGTGCGTCCAGAACCATCCCGCAGGACGCTTGCGGAGGTAGCCTTGCGCCACAAGCCGGTCGAGAAGGCCTTCTGCAGTGGTGCCGAAAAGCTCGAGCTCGGCGGGGCCGATGGGCAATTCAGCGGCCGCGGCACACAGGTGTGGCCCCAGGACATAGGGGTTGCCAGGGTCGAAGACTGTAGCTTCCACCGACACATCAAAGATGGCCTGGGGGTGGTTGACCAGATAGGTGTCCAACGGGTCGTCGCTGGCTACGAATGCGGCAATGGCTTCTTGGCCGGCCCGTCCCGCCCGGCCGATTTGTTGGAAGAGCGATGCACGCGTCCCCGGCCAACCGGCAACTATGACGGCGTCGAGCCCGGAGATGTCAATACCGAGCTCAAGCGCAGACGTGCTGGAGACACCCAGCAGTTGGCCCGACCGTAAGGCATGCTCCACTGCACGGCGCTCTTCGGGCAAGTATCCGGAACGGTAAGCCGCAACGCGTCCTGGAAGGCTGGGGTCGACGTCGTCCAGCAACCTCTTGGTGATGGATGAGATCGATTCCGCGCCTCTTCGGGACTTGATGAACGCGATGGTCCGTACCCGTGAGGACACAAGGTTCGCCAGGATGTCTGCAGTCTCCGCCACAGCCGTTCTGCGCTGCCTGGCGCCATTCTCGCCTTTGACATCCGTCAGGGCGGGCTCCCAGAGAGCCACAGTTGTTGAGCCGTGCGGGGACGTATCCTCAGCGACCTCGCGCACAGGTGCACCGATGAGCCTGCCGAAGGAAAGCCCGGGTTCGGAGGCTGTGGCGGACGCCGCAATGAACACGGGTTCCGGAAAGGAGGTCCCCGCACCGTAGTAGGCACAGATTCGACGCAGGCGTCTCATCAGGTTGGCCACGTGTGAGCCAAAGACACCGCGGTAGCTGTGGGCTTCGTCCACGATCACGTAGCGCAGCCGACGAAAGAAAGTTGCCCACCACGCGTGGTTCGGCAGGATACCGAAGTGCAGCATGTCCGGGTTCGCCAGGATGAAATTCGCGTGCTCACGGATCCAGCGTCGCGAGGACATGTCGGTATCGCCGTCGTAAGTTTCCGCCCGTACTGTCGGGAGCCGCAGCGAGCGGATGGCTGCGAGCTGATCCGCCGCCAAGGCCTTGGTGGGCGAGAGATACAGTGTCACGGCGCCGTCGTCGTGGATCTTCCCCGGCTCGGACAAGACACGCAGCTCGGAACGGTGGATCGCATCCAAGGCGGGCAATTGATAGGCAAGGGATTTACCCGAGGCGGTGCCTGTCGCAATCACGACGTGTTGGCCCGAATGCGCCAAATCCGCCGCCTGGACCTGGTGCCGGTACGGTTCCTGGACACCGAGTGTGCCGAACGCGGCAACAATGTCCGGGTGGACCCACTGCGGCCAAGGTTCGTTGACAGCCTTGCGCGCGGGAATCGTATGGACATGGCGCAACTGCTCAGGGTCAGGAGACCTGCCCAGCAAGTTGATCATTGGATTCGTTGCAGCCACCAATTCATTCTGTCACCTGTGCGGGGCACGTTGGCGGCGGTGACTGTCACCGCCGCCGGAAGTACCGCCGTCGTACCTGGTGTTTCAGCGCTGCCCTCACGCAACTGCTTTCGCGCGACTGTTATTACGCGACTGTTATTACGCGACCGAGAGGTCGGCTCCTTCGTCGCCGCTGACCGACATCATCAGCACGTGGCAGACGACGTCCCAGCCGAGGTGTGAGTAAAGCTTTTGGCCATCAAGGGAAGCCAACAGGAGCCCGTTCTCCACATCATGTTCGAACGCCTGGGCGGCGAGGGCCTTCATGATGAAACTTCCGAGGCCGCGCCGCTGGAAAGCGGGCTCCGTGACGATCTTGTCGAAGACAGCCGTCCCGTTGACCACGTAAACCCGGCCGCTCGCGGCAACCCGCTCACCCGAGTGGACCACCGCGTGGTGTACGCCGTTCGATTCGGATGTTGCCACCTCCAGATCGTCGTCCGGTAGCCACGGATCTTCGGAGTCCTGGGTCTCCATGTCCACGATCATCATTGTTTGCGACGCTGAAGTGACGTTCAGCCCGTGCTGCTCCGCGAGGTACTTGTAGCGCTGGACGTCATTGGTCAGGATCGTCAGGATCCGGGTTTCGGCTTCGGCGGTTTTCGCGGCAAGTGCAGCGAACTCTTCATCGGACGGATCGTGGGCGAAGTACTCCCAGTCACCCGTCTTGTCGGCGCGCAGCGCGGCGGGGAAGCGACCTTCCTGGCGTGACTCATAGCCCCGGCAGCCGGACCAGCCGGCCACCCAGACTTCCAGGAGGTGCGCGATGTCTTCAACCAAGGCGTCTGGACTCATGTAGAGAGACTATGCCAGCGGTTCCAGAAGCAACAGAGTCCCGTCAGCCCCGGAATCCTTGCTTATGAAATTGTGACTTCGCCTCAGCAGGACGGGGATTGCGGGGCAGCGGGGAATTTTAGTACACCCAGTACCCTTTAATAGTGGCTTTGAACCGAATCGTGCTTTTTTACGGCTTTACCCCGATCGCCGACCCCGACGCCGTGCGTCTCTGGCAGCGTGTCCTCTGCGAGAAACTTGGGCTTACCGGGCGCATTCTGATCTCCAAGGACGGGATCAATGCCACGGTTGGCGGCGAGCTCAACAACATGAAGCAGTACGTGAAGACCACTCGTGAGTACAAGGGTTTCCGCGGCATCGACTTCAAGTGGTCGGAGGGAGGCGCAGCGGATTTTCCCCGCCTCAGTGTCAAGGTCCGCGACGAAATCGTCTCCTTCGGAGCGCCGGGCGAGTTGAAGGTTGACGAGAACGGCGTGGTGGGCGGCGGTAAGCACCTCCAACCCGAGGAACTCCACACGTTGGTGGACGCCAAGAAGGCCGATGGCGAGGACGTGGTGTTTTTCGACGGCCGCAACGCCTTTGAGGCCCAAATCGGCAAGTTCAAGGATGCAATCGTCCCGGACGTCGCTACCACCCATGACTTCATCAAGGAACTCGAATCGGGAAAGTACGACGCCCTCAAGGACAAGCCTGTGGTCACCTACTGCACGGGCGGCATCCGCTGCGAAGTCCTTTCCAGCTTGATGGTGAACCGTGGCTTCAAAGAGGTTTACCAGTTGGACGGCGGCATAGTCCGCTACGGCGAAACCTTCAAGGACAAAGGCCTCTGGGAAGGTTCCCTCTATGTTTTCGACAAGCGCATGCACGTTGAATTCAGCGATGAGGCCAAGACCATCGGGGAGTGCGTCCGCTGCGCGGCACCCACGAACAAGTTCGAGAACTGCTCCAACTTAAGCTGCCGAACTCTGACGCTGTACTGCGCCGAGTGCGCCTCGAATCCTGAAACGCTGCGCTGCCCGGGAGGCTGCGAGGCGGCTTGACCGGTTGCACTGCGCTGGTCGCGCCTAGAGCCGGCTGACGCGGTAGGCGAAATTTGCGTCGGACCGGCTGCCAACTGTGATCGCCAGGATGGCGTCAGCCTCCAGTTGCACCACGCTCACCCGCGCATTGGCGCAGCCCAAGGTCAGGTCCACAAGGTCGGTTTCGCCCAGCCTTACTGCGAACGAAACCCGGCGCGTGCCGCGGCACGCGAGCGTCACCGCATAGGTTCCGCCGGGAAGCTGCACAGTTTGTTCTGTCTTGGATTCACCCGGATTCAGGTAGCCGCTGCTGGAAAAGAACGACTGTCCCTGGGATTCGGGCAAGGCGGACTTGGCCCATTCTTCGAGGGCTTCACCCGTCACTGTCTGCTCCAAGGCCGGGTCCGGGGGAAGAACCACATTGTTGGGCCCCGAGGCAGAAGGACTGGGCTCGGAACGGCCGCCGTCGTCGTAGGTATATTCGCACGCCGCCAACGAGGCGCCCAGCACGAGTAAAAGCCCGACGGCGGTCCTCGCCGGCCGCCGCGACATCACCGAGCCAGCTACCTTGCCGCCCATGATTCGACTTTACGCCCAGCAGTGGACAGGCCATAGGGGTGGGAGAAAGGCTTAGCCGGCGGCTGGAACCAAGTGGTAAGCGAAGATCAAAGGGGCGTCCACACTACTTGTGGAGATGCTGAGCGGAGCAGTTTGGGGGACCTTTATTTTCACCACATCGAGGTTGCCGTTGCATGCGGCTGCCGCGTCGGCAATCCGCTGTCCAGCTGACGTAACTGCGAAGTAGGCCTTGCCTCCTCCATCGCAGGCCATGGTCAGGGTGTACATTCCCGCAGGGACTCCGGGGGACTCCTTAACCAGGGGGTCCCTGTTCAGGATCTTGCCCGAGTCCTCCAAGGCCACTGTGCCAGCTGTGGGGAGTACCTTGTCCCGCCATGCCGGCACGTCGGCGTCGGCGATATCCACCGGCGCCTGGCACGCGGTGACTGCCAGGAGTGCTCCGGCAGCCACGGCAACCAGGCCTGCCCGGGGCCTTGCCTTGGAGTCTTGCCGTGCAGTGGAGAGGTTGAGCATGGGTTCCACGCTACCGGGTTCTCACCGGGGACTTTTCCACATAGCCAAAGTTCCGGGCAAGTGGCCCCGAAGGGCGCCAATAGACTTGCAAGGTGACCAACACTGCTACCGCCTTCACTGCCGGCAACACCCACGATGCTCCCCGGAGCGATCAGCCAGGGCTTCTCGTATCGCTCGCCACGGACCTCCGGGCCATCTCATACACGGTCGACGGCGTAGCGGACCTTTTGGGGGCATCCGCCTATGCGGCCCTCAACAGGGACCAACTCATCCCGGCATTGTTGGTCACCGAGCGGCTCTCCGCCTCCACGGAGGAAATCACAAGGGCCCTGGCGGTGGTGGTGCGCTTGTGGCTGCTGGCTGTTCCGCAGCCGGTGCGCGAGGTAGATGCCGCGCTGCCGGGGATCGGTACGCAGGGGCTGGCCGACCTTGGACTGGTCACCCTCGAAGCCGGCGTTGCGGCAGCCAAGGTGGATCTGCGGCCGTACGGCTGGGAGGCTAACGCGGATGGCAGCGGGGGAGCTGAACTCTGGGTTGCCAGCGATCTCGCAGCGCACCAGCAGCCCGGAGTCCTGAGGCACGATCACGTGCTGGGCATAGGGCAGGCATCCACCACGCTTCTCCAAACCACTATCCGGCAGCACACTCGTCGGGCGCTGGATCTTGGTACCGGGTGCGGCATTCAGACGTTCCACTTGCTGCACCATTGCGAGCACGTGACAGCTACGGACATCTCGGAACGGGCCCTCGCTTTTACGCGGTTCAACCTGCTCCTCAATGCTGCGGAACTGGAACTTGATCCGGACAATCCGCAGGCCAGGGTGAGCCTGCGCCTTGGTTCCATGCTGGAGCCCGTGGCCGGCGAGCAGTTCGGCTTGGTTGTTTCCAACCCGCCGTTCGTCATCACCCCGCGCACCAGCGGGGAGTCGGCTGCCGACCAGTACACGTACCGCGATGGAGGCATGCCGGGGGACGGGATCGTCGCATCGCTGGTCCAGAACATCGCAAATGTCCTCGAGCCCGGCGGGACAGCCCAGATGCTGGGAAACTGGGAGATCAAGTCTGGGGCCAACTGGAGGGACCGGCCCGGTTCATGGTTAGCGGACACGAACCTGGATGCATGGTTCATTCAGCGTGAACAGGTGGGTCCTGAGCAGTATGCGGAAACATGGCTGCAGGACGCCTCCGAGGGGCGCGACCTCGTGCACTACCAACAGTCCTATGCCGCGTACCTGGATGACTTCGCAGCGAGGGACGTCCAAAGCATTGGCTTCGGAATGATCTGGCTACGCCGGCCTGCGGCGTCCCGGGCAACGGCGATCCGGCGCTTCGAGGAGATCACCTATCCCATCGAACAACCCATCGGCCCGCATCTGGGCGCTGCCGTGGAGCGTGCGGACTGGGTAGCTGGCAACAGCCTTTTCGATGCCCACCTCGTGGTCGCGGAAGATGTCACGGAAGAGCGTCACCAACGGCCCGGGGCGGCGCATCCGGGCGTCATCCTCCTCCGGCAGGGCGCTGGCCTGCGCCGAACTTCCTTGCTCAGCACAGAAGCGGCGGGATTCGTTTCTGCCTGTGACGGCGAGTTGTCCGTGCGGCAGATTGTTGGTGCGTTGGAATCGCTGTTGGGTGGCGGCGACGACTTTGATGCTCGGGCCTTCCGGGAAGGATTGTCCCGCGAGGTGGAAAACCTTCTCCTCGACGGCTTCCTCATACCTGACCCGCAGACAGCCGAATGACAGCAGCACTGCCGCCGCACCGTGCAGGAGCAAACACCGGTGAACGTGACGCTGATTACACTGATGAAGTGAGTGCGAATAACGAGACATCCTACGCTTCGGGTGATATCCCACGCCGGAAGCGTGCCGAAAAGACGGTCGAGATCACCGATCCCAAGGCCATCCGCGCCTTGGCCCATGCCGCCCGTCTTGAGGTCATCTCGGAGCTCTACGCAACACAGGTAAGCCACACCGCCACCGAGCTTGCAGCCAGAACAGGCCTGACACCGAGTGCCATGAGCTACCATCTCCGGGCACTCCAAAAATGGGGGATCGTAGCTCCTGCCGAGAACGCCGGGGATGCACGGGAACGTCGGTGGAAAGCAGCCGGGACGGACTTCACGATCTCCGGCGGCAGTGTCGCCAGTCCCGAGATTGCGGTAGTGGACCTTGAGCTGGATGCTTTCCGCCGTCGGGCCTCGGCCTTCGCCAAGGCACGGGGGGAACGCCGTCAGCGCGGAGAAACGGCGGAAGAACCTGCCTCGGTGGTGTTGGCCAGCAATCTGCTGTACCTGACCAACCAGCAACGCAAGGAGCTTTCCGACAGGATCCGCGAGGTCTTGCGGGACTACGAACTTGACGATCCAACGCAAATACCGCAAGGTGCTGAACGTGTTGCCACCCTGTGGTCCATGATCCCGGACGACCGCGTGGCACCCGGTCAGTAGAAGGTTGGTGGATGCCGCCTTTTCCACGGCCGGAACGCAGGATTCTGCAAACTATGGTGAACTAGGCCAATATGGGCACCAGCCCAATTACACATTTTTTCTGTAGGAGCACCGTGCCCAGCAAGGCAAAAACCGGCAAGAAACTCGTGATCGTGGAGTCTCCGGCCAAGAGCAAGACCATCGCCAAGTACCTGGGCGAGGGCTTCATCGTCGAGGCTTCCATCGGCCATATCCGGGACCTCCCGCAGCCGTCCGATCTCCCTGCAGAACTCAAGAAGACCTCGCTGGGCAAGTTCGCCGTCGATGTGGAAAACGACTTCAAGCCGTACTACGTCGTCTCGCCGGACAAGAAAAAGAAGGTCGCCGAGCTCAAGGCCCAGCTGAAAGATGCAGACGCGCTTTATCTCGCAACCGATGGGGACCGCGAAGGCGAAGCCATCGCGTGGCACCTCCTCGAGGTCCTGAAGCCCAAGGTTCCCGTGTACCGCATGACCTTCGGCGAAATCACCAAGGAAGCCATCCACCGCGCCATGGACAACCTGCGCGACGTCGACACCGCTTTGGTCGATGCGCAGGAGACCCGTCGAATCCTTGACCGCCTGTACGGCTATGAGATCTCGCCGGTCCTTTGGCGCAAGGTGGCAAGAGGGCTGTCCGCAGGGCGTGTGCAGTCCGTTGTCACCCGCATGGTGGTTGACCGTGAACGTGAACGCATGGCCTTCCGCGCCGCATCCTACTGGGACTTGACCGGGCAGTTCGGGGCGGGTTCGGGATCGTTCAAGGCAAAGCTTGCCGCAGTGGACGGTTCCAAAGTAGCCAGCGGTCGTGATTTCAACGACGACGGCCAGCTCACGTCCTCCAACGTGGTGCACCTCAACGAGGACCTGGCAACGTCCCTGGCCGCAGGCTTGGAGAATGCCGATTTCCGCGTCCGCTCGGTGGACACCAAGCCGTACACCCGCAGGCCCGCCGCACCGTTCACGACCTCCACGCTGCAGCAGGAAGCCGGTCGCAAGCTCCGCTTCTCCTCCAAGAGCACCATGCAGGTAGCGCAGCGGCTGTACGAGAACGGCTACATCACTTATATGCGTACCGACTCCTCCGCCTTGAGCGATGAGGCCGTCACGGCCGCGCGCCGCCAAGCCGCGGAACTGTACGGTCCGGAGTACGTACCCCAGGGACCCCGTGTGTACGCCAATAAGTCAGCCAACGCGCAGGAGGCCCACGAGGCCATCCGCCCTGCCGGTGACTCGTTCCGCACTCCCGCCCAGGTTGCCAAGCAGCTGAGCGGCGACGAATTCCGCTTGTACGAGCTCATCTGGAAGCGCACCGTCGCCTCCCAGATGGCCGACGCCAAGGGCTCCACCGCCACCATCCGCTTGGGCGCAGTGGCTTCCGATGGTCGCGACGCAGAGTTCTCGGCCTCGGGTACGGTCATCACCTTCCCCGGCTTCCTTGCCGCGTACGAAGAAGGCAAGGACGAAAGCCGGGACGACGACACCGATGAAGCCCGTCGCCTGCCCAACGTCGCCAAGGACGATTCCCTCACGGCGTCGGACATCGTCGCCGTCGGCCACGAAACGTCGCCTCCTCCGCGCTACACGGAAGCGTCCCTCACCGCTGAGCTGGAAAAGAAGGGCATCGGACGTCCCTCAACGTACGCCTCCACGATCTCCACCATCCAGGATCGCGGTTACGTCCGGAAGCAGGGTTCTGCCTTGGTGCCCAGCTGGATCGCTTTCTCAGTGATCCGGTTGCTGGAACAGCACTTCACGGACTATGTGGATTACGAATTCACGGCCGACATGGAAGGCGACTTGGACAAGATCGCCAATGGCCAGGCGGTAGGCGCTGCATGGCTCAAGCACTTCTACTACGGTGAAGACACCGATCCCGGGCTCCTCAGCATCGTGAACAACCTGGGCGAAATCGATGCGCGCGAGATCAACTCCGTGCCGATCGCCGAGGGCATCACCCTGCGTGTGGGCAAGTTCGGCCCGTACCTGGAAAGCAGCATCCCCACAGTCGATGAGAAAACGGGCGAGGTGGTGGAGTCCGCGCGTGCCAACGTTCCGGAAGAGTTGGCGCCCGATGAACTGACGGCCGCCAAGGCTATCGAGCTCATGGAAACGGCGGCGCCGGAGGAACGGGTCCTTGGCACCGACCCGCACACGGGACACACTGTGGTGGCAAAGAACGGCCGTTACGGCGCCTACGTCACTGAGATCATTCCTGAGATCACTCCGGAACAGTTGGCCAACCAGCCCGTCGAGTACTACAAGAACGGCAAGCCCAAGCCGCCGAAGAAGCCCGTGAAGGCCAAGCCGCGCACGGGTTCGCTGTTCAAGTCCATGTCCGTTGACACCGTTACCCTGGATGAGGCACTTCAGCTGATGAGCCTGCCCCGCGTCCTGGGAGAGGACGCCGATGGCAACCCCATCACAGTCCAAAACGGTCGTTTCGGGCCCTACTTGAAAAAGGGCACAGACTCGCGCTCCATTGGCTCCGAGGAAGAAATCTTCACCATCACGCTGGAACAGGCATTGGAGTTCTACTCGCAGCCCAAGCAGCGTGGTGCCCGTGCTGCTGTTCCTCCGCTGGCCGAGTTCGGCCCGGACCCGGTCTCCGAGAAGAACATCGTGGTGAAGGAAGGCCGCTTCGGCCCCTACATCACGGACGGCATCACCAACATCACGGTGCCCCGCTCCACGTCGCTTGAGGAACTTACCAGGGAACGCGCCGTCGAACTTCTCGCGGAAAAGCGTGCCAAGGGCCCCGTCAAGCGGACCAGCACACGGAAGGCTCCGGCCAAGAAGGCAGCAGCCAAAAAGTAGGGTGTCAAAGAAACAGGTGGCCGGCCGGAACGCAGGGAAATTGCGTCCCGGCCGGCATCATGGTCGAGTAGAACCATGACTGAAGAGACGGTTTCACCGGACAACCAACCCTTGAACGACCTTGAGGCGAAGCTCGCCCTGGCCGACCAGCCGGATGCCAACCCCGTGGACGTCATCCTTGCCTTCCTCAACAACGAGGTCTACCTGATCAGTTCCGAGGCGGTGGATGGCCCTGATTCTTCGGTGGAGCCCCTGGTGCTCTCGAACGCCGATGGGCAGCCCGTACTGGCCGTATTCAGCCACCCGAGCCGGGTGGACGCCCGTTTCCTGGAGGCAGCCCCGCACGTCCTGGGCACCATGGGTTCGGCCATCCTCGGCAACATTGGTGATGAGCTGGGCATGGTCATTAACCCGGGAAGCCAGTACGGCTTCGAAATCGACCCGGAGGGAATCGCGAACATCCGCCGCGACTTCAAACGTGCAGACGAGGTTGAGGAGCCCACGGAATAACCGGCACCAAGGCGTCAAGACCGCATCCGCTGAGCGAAACGTGGACGCCAAGTTGCTTCACGGGCTTCGAATCGGTGAATAATGGCAGAATGCGTCTTGGCGTTCTCGACATCGGTTCAAACACCGTCCATCTCCTGCTCGTGGATGCCCACCCGGGTGCACGTCCTGTGGCCTTTGCATCCCACAAGCGCCCTCTTTCGTTGGTGCAATACCTCGACGCAGAGGGCAATATCAACGACGCCGGCCAGACGGAACTCATCGAGTTCGTCCTGGAAGCATGGGAATTTGCGGCCCGGCACAAAGCCGAAGACCTGCTGGCGTTTTGTACCTCAGCCATCCGTGAGGCCACCAACGGCGCCGATGTCCTGGCCAGGGTCAAGCATGAGACCACGGTGACACTTCAGGAACTCACAGGCAGCGAAGAGGCGTCCATGACCTTCTTCGCGGTTCGCCGTTGGTATGGCTGGGGTGCCGGTCCCATTTTGGATCTGGACATTGGCGGAGGTTCCTTCGAAATGGCGTACGGGACGGATGAGCTTCCCGAATTCGCTACGTCCGTTCCGCTCGGTGCCAGCCGTTTGACGCGGGACTGGCTTCACGATGACCCGCCCACGGCCAAGAGCGTCAAGGAACTAAGGCGCTACATCCGCTCCACGCTCAAACCGGTCGTCCCTACCTTCCGCGAGCTGGGACGTGCCAACCTGGTGGCGGGAACGTCCAAGACGTTCCGTTCGCTGGCCCGCATTGCCGGAGCGGCTCCGAGCGCCGCCGGACCCTACGTGAAGCGGGAGCTTCATGCCGCCGATCTTGGCCTGTGGGCGCAGCGTATCTCGGCTATGACGGTTGAGGACCGTTTGTACCTGCCGGGTGTTTCAGATGCCAGGGCACGGCAGTTGCTGGCCGGGGCGTTGGTGGCGGAGGCTGCGTTGGAACTCTTCGAATTCCCCACGATGGAAATTTGCCCGTGGGCGCTGCGCGAGGGCTTGATCCTGCGCAGGCTGGACCAGCTGGTCTTCGAGGAAGCAGTGGAGCCGGCTCCGCACGTTGGCAAACGCAAGAAAAAGAAGAAGGCAGGCAAGGAAGGCGGCAAGAACACGGAAAACGACGAGCCCAAGCCCACCGTCGAGGAATTCCATGTGCCCGTGAACACTCCGGCGCCGGCGCCCATCCCGGCCCCTGTAGCAGGCGGGATGGCTTCCTAAGATGAGTACCGACGTCGAGCCTGCCGCAAACAACCGCTATATCCCGGTGGCGTTGTCCAGCGCGTCCGTCTATCCGTTGAGCGTCCACGACGCCTTCGCTGTCGCCCAAGACCTCGGCTACGAGGGTGTGGAGGTGATGGTGACCAACAACGCGGTGAGCCAGAACCCCGATGCCCTCATTCAGCTGAGCCACCGCTACAACCAGGAGATCGTTTCCATCCATGCGCCCACGCTGTTGCTGACGCAGCAGGTATGGGGAGCTGCGTGGAACAAGATTGAGCGCTCGTGCCAGATGGCCCGGGAAGTTGGCTGCGACACGGTGGTGGTGCATCCGCCCTTCCGCTGGCAGTCCAATTACGCCGAGAACTTCGCGGAGGGCGTCCGTGAAATTGCTGCCATGTACCAGGTGCATATCGCGGTGGAGAACATGTATCCGTGGCGCGTCCGGGGACGTGAGGCGGTTGCCTACCTGCCGCACTGGGATCCTTTGGGCCAGGATTACGACGACGTCACGTGGGATTTCTCCCATGCCGCAACTGCCGGGGCCAACAGTTTGGAAGCCATTCAGGCGCTGGGCAGCAAACTTCGGCACGTCCACCTCACGGACGGGTCGGGATCCGGCAAGGACGAACACCTGGTACCCGGTACGGGCACGCAGCAATGCGCGGATGTACTGCAGCACCTTGCGTCGAACGGTTTTGATGGCGTCGTGGTAGCTGAGATCTCCACACGTAAGGCGAAGGTCGCGGGGGAACGCGAGGAAATGCTGGCCGAAACACTTCGGTTCGCGCGTCAGCACCTCAGTGTTCCGTTGGTGCGGAGCCTGGATACCTAGGGCTTCCGTTAACAGCGAAAGCACCGGCGGCCGAATCGGGAAATGGGGGAAAACCCGCCCCGGCCACCGGTGCTGCTGGCGGACATCCCCATGCCCGCCTCATCACTCGCACCCTCAATGAGGTAACTACTAAGTTACGGACCAAGATTGGGTGGAGCCTGCAATAACCTTGGGAACTAGCTGGGAATCCAAAATCCGGATTGCGTTCGACCCCCTCAGCGGGCAACTGCAATGATGGACCAATGAGCAACCGAATCGCATTCCTTGGCTGTGGGTCCATGAACGAGGCAATTCTGGGTGGGCTCCTTGCCGCCGGAACCGACCCGTCCGACATCGTTGCCACAGTCAGGCGAGCGGAGCGCGCGGACGAACTTGCCCAGCGCCACGGGGTCATGGCTATCGCCGGCGAAGAGGATCCGGACAACAACAAGCTGGCTACCAAGGGTTCCGGGATGGTCATCCTGGGAGTCAAACCTGTGGGTATCGCCAACCTTGCCCGCGAGATCAGTCCGGCTCTGGCCAAGGACACCATCGTGGTGAGTGTGGCCGCAGCGGTCTCCATTGCCCAGCTTGAGGCAGCACTCCCGGAAGGGCAGCCGGTGATCCGCACCATGCCGAACACGCCCGCAAAGCTGGGACGCGGCGTCGTCTCTGTTTCGCCCGGTACGCACTGCACGCCGGAGCAGCTGGAGCGGGCCAAGGACGTGCTGGCGGGTGCCGGCAAGGTGGTGGAGATACCCGAGGAACAGGTGGACGCACTGTCCGCCATCAGCGGTTCAGGCCCCGCGTACGCGTTCTACCTGGCGGAGGCCATGGCTGCTGCGGGTGTCGAACTTGGTTTGGACGCAGAGTTGTCGCTGATGCTGGCCCGCGAAACCGTGGCAGGTGCCGGCTTCATGTTGGCCGAACCCGGCGCGGACCCCAGGGCTCTTCGGGTGGCCGTCACCAGCCCCAACGGCACCACCGAGCGTGCCATCGCAGCATTTGACGACGGCGGGATCCCCAAGATCATCGCGGACGGCGCCCGAGCTGCCGCGGCCCGGGCTGCGGAGATCACCAAACAGCTCGGCTAAGCTTCACAGAGCTACGGCCGGGCGGCGAAGCGCTCCAATAGGTCCACGTGTCCGGACACGATCAGCATGTCGTGGCCGGACACTTTGGTTTCCGGACGGGCGTAGGTGAAGTCCTCGCCGGGGGTCTTCACGCCCACAATGGTCACGCCGTACTTGGAGCGGACCTTTGACTCTTCCAGCGTGAAGCCTACGGTCTCCTTGGGCGGGTACATCTTGACGATCGCGTAGTCGTCGTCGAACTCAATGAAGTCCAGCATGCGCCCCGACACCAGGTGGGCGGCCCGGACGCCTGCGTCGGCCTCAGGGTAGATCACATGGTTTGCGCCGATCCGGCTGAGGATCTTGCCATGTGACGGCGTGATGGCCTTGACCCATAAATGCTGGATGCCCAAGTCAACGAGGTTCACCGTGATGAGCACGGAAGATTCAATCGAGGTGCCCACTCCGACCACGGCGGAGCTGAATTCCTGCGCACCCAGCTGTCGCAGGGCGTCGATGTTGGTTGCGTCCGCCTCCACCACATGGGTCAGCACGGGCGCCCACTTCTGGACGAGCGAACGGTCCCGTTCGATGGCGAGTACCTCGCGGCCCTGCTTGACCAGTTGCTCGGCCGTGGCGGATCCAAAGCGACCCAAGCCGATGACCAACACGGGTGCGTTGTGGGCAGGCCGGTTGGGCGCTGCCCCTGTATTACTAGCCAATGATTGGCCTCTCTTCCGGGTAGTGGTACAGCTGGCTGCGTTGGCGAAGAGCCAGTCCGGCAGCGAGGGTTACGGTTCCAAGGCGACCGGCGAACATCAACGCGGTCAGGACATAAACGCCCGACGGCGGCAACTCGGCACTGAGGTTGGTGCTGAGTCCCACGGTGGCAAAGGCGGAAATGGTTTCAAAGAGCACCCGGTCAAGCGAGGCTCCACTGATGGAAAGCAGGAGGAACGCCGCGACGGAGACGAGCGTGGCACCTGCGACGATCACCGAGATGGCCACGCGCATGGTTCCCTGGGGGATGGTGCGGCCGTAGACCTTTACATCGGCATCGCCCCGGGCCTCGGCCACGATGGCGAGGAACATGACGGCGATAGTGGTCACCTTGATGCCGCCCGCCGTCGACGCCGAACCACCGCCGGCAAACATGAGCGCGTCGGTGAGCAGCATCGTGGTGGACTCCATCTGGTTCTGGTCCACTAGATTGAACCCGCCAGAGCGGGTCATGACGGAGGCAAAGAGGGAGTGGATGATTTTGTCGCCCAGGCTCATGTGGCCGATGGTTCTGAGGTTGTCCCACTCCATGAGTGCCCACAGGAGCGTTCCAGCCACGAGCAGGATGAATGAAACCTGGATGGTGAGCTTGGTGTGGAGGTTCCACTTCTTCCAATTAAGCCCGTTTTGCTGCAACACCATCACCACAGGGAAACCGAGGCTTCCCAAGAAGACGCCAAGCATCAACGGAACCAGGATCCATAGGTCCGTTTCATAAGGGACGATCCCGTCCGAGTGCGGGGTGAATCCGGCGTTGTTGAAGGATGAAATCGAATAGAAGACGCCATGCCACACGGACTGCCAAAAAGGCTCGCCAAGGACCATGAAGCGGGGGATCAGGGCAAGGGCCAGGGCTGCTTCGATGACGATCGAGGTGACGATGACGATACGGAGCAAGGTACCCACTTCACCGAGGCGCCCTGCGTTGTTCATGGCTTCCTGGGCGATGAGCTTTCCGCGCACGCCAAGCCGCTTGCTGACCATGAGGGCCAGCAGCGATGCCAACGTCAAGGTGCCCAGGCCGCCAACGAAGATGCCCACCAGGATGACGAGCTGGCCAAAGAAGGACCAGTGCGTGGCGGTGGAAACAACCGTGAGGCCCGTAACGCAAACACTGGAAACGGCTGTGAACATCGACTGGTGCAGTGGAGTTGGTTCACCGGAAGCGGCGGAGGCAGGAAGCGACAACAATCCCGTGAAAAGCATGATCACCAAGGAGAACGCCACCAGGGCCAGGCGCGCCGGGGAGGTGTTGGCAATGTTGTCAATGAAGTCGCGGGCGCGGGTAAAGATCCAGAGACCTTCACGTTCCTGCTGGCCGGGTTGCCAGTTGGCCGGGGTCGTGGACCGCGACTGGCTTTGAGACATGGCGCTCTTCCTCAGTTGAACATACTTTCCTGAGTAGTAAACCACTATTCCTGCGGCGTAACCGGGCGGTAGGGGACTGCGGCCTCCGGTAGCCTGTTCAGGATGAACTCCAGGCTTGGGACAACTGCTTCCAGCATTACCCGCTCCGCACTGCCAACGACGGTCGTGTGGGATCCAGCCATGACTGCCTACAATTTCGGCCCGACCCACCCCATGGCACCGCAGCGGCTGGAACTGACGGCGCGCCTGGCTGAATCCCTCGGCCTGTTCAACCACAGCCATGTGGCGGTGGAGGCACCAACGGTGGCTACCGACGTCGAGCTTTTTACCGTCCATAGCCGCGAATACGTGGCAGCGGTGCGCCGAGTCAGCGAGAACCCGTCACGCCCCGAAGAAAACCGCGGACTGGGAACCGAGGATGATCCCGTCTTTGCCGGGATGCACGAGGCGAGTGCACGCCTGGCTGGTGGCTCGCTGGTGGGTGCCGAAGCGGTCCTTTCCGGCAAGGCAGTCCGGGCTGTGAACTTCAGCGGGGGAATGCACCATGCGGCCCGTGAACGGGCGAGTGGATTCTGCGTCTACAACGACGTCGCGCTCGCCATCCAAAAATTGCTCGACGGCGGTGTGCGGCGGATCGTGAGCATTGACGTTGACGCCCATCACGGCGACGGTACACAGAGCATCTTCTATAACGACCCACGAGTCATGACCATCTCGCTTCATGAATCGGGGCTCACCCTCTTTCCCGGGACGGGTTTCGCCAACGAAACGGGCGGGCCGGACGCCCCCGGCACAGCGGTAAACGTGGCCCTGCCGGCGTTCACCGGTGACGCTGCGTGGTTGCGGGCCTTCCATGCAGTGGTGCCGCAGTTGGTGGGGGCGTTCAGACCGGAAGTCATCGTCAGCCAGCACGGTTGCGATTCGCATCGGCTGGATCCCCTGACGCACCTCAACCTCAGCGTGGACGCGCAGCGGGAAGCGGCCAGTGCCGTCGCCAGCCTGGCTGCCAAGCACTGTGACAACCGCTGGATCGCCACCGGGGGAGGCGGTTACGAGGTGACCGGCGTGGTGCCACGTGCGTGGAGCCACCTGATCGGGATAGTGACACAGCGGCCCGTTCCGCTGAAGGCCCCCGTGCCTGAGGCCTGGCGCAACTACGTCATGGAAACTTACGGGGTCTCCACGCCGGAGCTCATGGGCGACGACGTCGACATATGGTGGCGCTCCTGGGAGGTGGGGTACGACCCGGCGGACCAAGTCGACCGGACCGTTATCGCCACGCGCAAGGAGATTTTCCCGCTCTACGGGTTGGACCCTTGGTTCGACTAGCAAACGAAGCCTAGGCGCCCGTCTTTTCCGTCTGGAAGACCACGCCGGCTGCCCCCACCAGCCACCCGAGAAGTGACAAGGCAAAGGCTCCGATGAGGTCCGTGGACGCCTGGCCCTTGAACAACCACACCACCAAAACCAGCATGCCCATGGTCATGTACACCATGATGGCGAAGATGACCCGACCTGAGAGCCGCGTTGCTACTTGGGCGGGGCTGACCAAGGTGCTGGTGTCGCCTGCCGCTGCGCTGTCCCTTTTTACCTCGGCAATGGTGAAGCCCAGGGCCGACGCCGTGAGTGAACTGAGCGACGTAGCGAGGACTCCCGCGGCGGTGACCAACGCCCCGTTCAACTCAGGTGCCTCCGCAGTTCCGGTGGGAACCCACGTTCCGACGCGAAGGAGGACCGTGGCCCACACCAGGACGAACAACGCCAGGAAGACGGCGGCGATGATGTTGAAGATCTGCCGCCGGAAGAAATCAGTCATGGCCATGCACCCCGTGCTTTTGGCGGCCGGGGCCAGGGTGCCCGGAAGGACCGTGACTCCGTTGTAGCACCGGCCTTCTGCACGGTCAACGTTGCCCCTCGGTCGCCCGGCGAAACAGGATGCCAATTGACGTATATGTCGCTAGGGTGGGAGGCATGGTGACTGACGACGTATTTGCCGTCATTGCTGAGGCAACCAGGCGTGACATCCTGGTCTCCCTCCGCTCTGGGGATAAAGCTGTAGGCGAACTGGTGGAAGAACTGGCTGCGAGCCAGCCCACCATCTCCAAGCATTTAAAAGTGCTCCGCGAGGCAGACCTCGTCAGCATGCGCGCCCAGGGGCAGAAGCGCTTCTACGCGCTGAATCCCAAGCCGCTCGCGGGTGTCGCCAATTGGCTGGAAACTTTCGACGTCGGACCCTCGTCTGCCGCCGCCGTCGTGCCTGACGCAGGGGGGCTCGCCGCGGCGGCCAGCACCGAAGCGACCGCCGCCGTCCCGTCTGTCAATGAGTCCTCAACTGCAAGCGTGGTCACTCCGGGAGCCTTGAGCCCGGCGGTGAGGGCACAGGCGGGGGAGAGCCCGGTCTCCTTGGAGCTGCAGTCGGACGATACTGTCCCGCAGCAAATCGGACGTACCGTGGGCCGTGCGGCCACCAAGGCCGCGGACCTCTTGGCCAATCTTCCGAATCTTCCGAACTTGCCGAAATTCGGCCGCAAGCGCTGACTACAGCAGCGCAATCCAACGTGATGATCCTCACATTGTGAGGTTTTGTTAACTTACCGTTTCCTTGTGTTTCTGCGGATCTTGCGCGGTTGTGTCAATTCGGCGACGCGGGTCACAAACACCTCGGATGGAGATCCTACGTCCCTCGGTGCGACTATGGGCGGGACTGAATCGTCTCGCCGCGGGTCGGCGCACTGAGGGATAGGAAGACGCATGGATTCGAGGCTCGAAGCTGTCCGGGACACCGTGTTGGCACGGAACCCGGGCGAAAAAGAATTTCACCAGGCCGTCACTGAGGTCTTTGAGAGCCTCGGCCCCGTCCACGATCGCCACCCCGAGTTCCTCGAAGGCGCGGTCTTGGAGAGACTCTGCGAGCCGGAACGGCAGATCATTTTCCGGGTTCCGTGGACCGACGACGCAGGCCGGGTCCACGTCAACCGTGGCTTCCGCGTCGAGTTCAACTCCGCGCTTGGCCCGTACAAGGGTGGTCTGCGCTTCCACCCCTCCGTGTACCTGGGAATAGTGAAATTCCTTGGCTTCGAACAGATCTTCAAGAATGCGCTGACCGGCATGCCTATCGGCGGCGGCAAAGGTGGCTCCGACTTCGACCCCCGCGGCCGTTCGGACGCCGAAATCATGCGGTTCTGCCAGTCGTTCATGACCGAGCTTTACCGGCACATCGGTGAGTACACGGACGTTCCCGCCGGCGACATCGGCGTGGGCGGGCGTGAGATCGGCTACCTGTTCGGCCAGTACAAACGCATTACGAACAGGTACGAATCCGGTGTGCTGACCGGCAAAGGCATCTCCTGGGGCGGTTCCTTGGTGCGGCCAGAGGCCACCGGCTACGGCACGGTGATCTTCGCGCAGGAGATGCTGAAAACCCGCGGCACCTCGTTTGATGGCCAGCGGGTTGTGGTCTCAGGCTCTGGAAATGTCGCCATTCACGCCATCGCGAAGGCCCAGTCCCTTGGCGCCACCGTGGTCGCCTGTTCCGATTCGGCCGGTTACATCGTGGACGAGGCGGGGATCGACGTCGAACTACTGCGCCAGATCAAGGAAGTCGAGCGGGGGCGCCTCACCGAGTACGCGCTTCGGCGCCCCGGCGCGAGCCACGTTGCCGGTGGCTCAGTGTGGGATGTCAACGGCACCGTTGCGCTACCCTGCGCCACGCAAAACGAGCTCGACGGCGATGCTGCCGCCAAGTTGGTCAGCAACGGCCTGATCGCGGTGGCGGAAGGCGCGAACATGCCGTCCACCAGCGCAGCGGTGGCTGTGTTCCAGGATGCCGGTATCCTGTTCGGCCCCGGCAAGGCTGCCAATGCGGGCGGCGTTGCGACGTCCGCCCTGGAGATGCAGCAGAATGCGAGTCGTGATTCGTGGTCCTTCGAGCACACGGAACAGCGCCTCACAGAGATCATGGTGGGCATCCACGACCGTTGCGCGGCGACCGCCGACGAGTATGGAGCTCCAGGGAACTACGTCGTGGGTGCAAACATCGGCGGCTTCGTGAAGGTGGCCGACGCCATGCTCGCCCAAGGCCTCATCTAGGCCGACAAGCCCAACTGGGTCGCAGTTAAGCGCGTTCTGACCGCTCTAAACGCGCTTAACTGCGACCTACATGGGCTAGTGCTGCAGCAGTCGGACGTGGTCCGGGTTCAGCTCGGAGATCTTGCTGACACCGAGCAGTGCCATGGTTCGCGTCATGTCCTTTTCGAGGATCTGGATGGTGCGGTCCACGCCTTCGCGCCCACCGGCCATGAGGCCGTAGAGGTATGCCCGGCCAATCAGGGCAAAGTCGGCACCCAGCGCCAGTGCCGCAACGATGTCCGCGCCGCTCATGATGCCGGTGTCCAGCATGACCGCGGCGTCGCTGTTGTCTGCCTTCAGTGCCGAAGTGACCTCCGGAAGGAGGTGGAACGGGATGGGCGCGCGGTCCAGCTGGCGGCCGCCGTGGTTGGACAGGACGATGCCGTCCGCGCCGTGGTCGACAACACGCCGGGCGTCCTCAACGGTCTGGATGCCCTTGACCACCAGCTTGCCCTTCCAGGTGTCGCGGAGCCAGTCAAGGTCGTCGTAGGTCAGCGTGGGGTCGAACATGGAGTTGATCAGGTCCGCCACCGTGCCCGTGTAGCGCGAGAGTGACGCGAACGTTAGCGGCTCGTGCGTTAGGAAATTGAACCACCAGGCCGGCCGGTAGGACGCGTCCAGGACTGTTTTCAGCGTCAGTGCCGGCGGGATTGTCATGCCGTTGCGGACGTCGCGCAGGCGGGCACCGGCCACAGCTGTGTCTACCGTGACCATGAGGGTATCGTTGCCGGCCTTTGCTGCCCGATCGATGAGTTCGAGGGAGCGATCGCGGTCCGTCCACAGGTACAGCTGGAACCAGTTCCGGCCGTTGGGGGCTGCTGCGGCCACGTCTTCGATCGATGCTGTGCCCATCGTGGAAAGAGTGTAGGGAATGCCCGCGGCTTCGGCGGCCTGCGATCCCGCGTACTCACCCTCGGACTGCATCATGCGGGTGAAGCCGGTGGGTGCGATGCCGAACGGCAGCTTTGATTCCTGGCCGAGGATTTGGGTGCGGAGATCGATCCTGGATACGTTGCGCAGAATGCCCGGGCGGAACTCGATGTCCTGGAAGGCCTGCCGAGCCCGCCGCAGCGTGATTTCTTCCTCGGCTGCGCCGTCGGTGTAGTCGAAAGGCGCTTGGGGCGTCCGGCGCTTGGCGATGTCGCGCAGGTCCCAGATGGTGCTGGCACGCTTGAGCCGTGCAGCCTTGCTGAACTCCGGTTTTTTGAACTGCATGAGCGGCGCCAGGTCCGAGACTTTGGGCACGCGCCGCTTCAGCGCTGGGGGCTGCACGACGGCGGGCGCCGGCTGGGGTGGGCGGCTCACGTTTTGGTCGCTCCCGGCGTTGGCAGGGGCGGCGGTGACTTTGGGGTCGAGGGTGTCGGTCATGCGGTTCTCCCTTGGAAGCTGTGGTCTAACCACACTGTAGGCCATGTGGTTGGACCACATCAACTACTATTCCAATATGCGCACCCACGAACTCGTCCTGCAGTGGATTGAGAAGCAGCTTTCTGATGGCGACCTCACCTTGGGCGGGCGACTGCCCGGAGAACGTGCAATGGCCGAGCAGTTGCAGGTTTCCCGGACATCGGTGCGGGAGGCCGTGCGGATCCTCGAGGCGATGGGCGTGGTCCGCGCGGGCGTCGGCTCGGGCAAGGACGCCGGAACGGTGGTCATCGCGGAGCCGGGGTCGGCGCTTGGTTCCACGCTCCGACTCCACGTGGCAACGCGGCACTTGCCGGTGGCTGACATCGTGGAAACCCGGGTCCTGCTCGAATCCTGGGCAGCCGGGCGCGCCAAGCTTGGCGTTCCTGCGCTGGACGAAGCAGCGGCGTTGCTCGACCAAATGGATGACAACCCGGACATCGACACCTTCCTGGCGCTGGACGCACAGTTCCACGTCGCTTTGGCCCGCGCCGCCGGAAACACCGTGGTCAGCGCCATGATGGCGTCACTGCGTGGGGCGATCGAAAACTATGCGATGGAGCTTACCGGCAACCTGCCGGACTGGAACGCGACGTCCGGCAGGCTTCGGGCCGAGCACCGTGCCATCCTCGCCGCAGTCAACGCGAACGACGGCGGCCGGGCGGCTGATCTTGTGGCAGCGCATATCAAGGGCTTCTACAGAGAGGCTGGTTTGGGCTCGGACCACGTGCCGAGATGACACTTAATGCCAATGTTTCCCGGGAACATTGGCATTAAGTGTCATTTCGCGGGCTTGAGGGCCGGGGCTGCGGTGCTCTTGCGGATCTCCACGCGGGGGGAGAACTCGTCCTGTGCTTGGACGGGTGATTCCCCCGCCTGCTGGATCTGCTCCCGCATCCTTCGCCACGCCAGGCTGCCCAGTTCATTGATGGGAACGGCTGCCGTCGTCAGGGGAGGGGTCGTGTATTTGGCGAAGGGAATGTCGTCGAACCCGGTCACCGAGATGTCTTCCGGAACCCTTACTCCGCGCTCGTGAAGCCCACTGAGCAGGCCCATGGCGACAAGGTCGTTGAAGGCCAGGATTCCGGTGGCGCCGCTGGCGATGATGGCCTCGGTGGACTCATGGCCGGAGTCGAAGTTTGATCCGCCGTGGAGCATCTGGACTTCGATATCGGGATGTTCGTGCCGGAATTGCTCCAGCCCTACCAGGCGCTGACGGTTGGAGGCGCTGTGCTCAGGACCGGACAGGAAGACCAGGCGCCTATGGCCCAGCGTGACCAGGTGCTGCGCCAGTTGCTGGATGCCCTGCCCGTAGTCGACGCTGAGGCTCGGCGTGTTTGTGGTGACCGTTGTGCGGTTGATGAGTACCAGCGGGTGCAGCGTGGGTGCGAGTTCCTCGAGTTCGGCATCGCTCATGCGGGGAGCGCAGAGCACTACTCCGTCGCAGCGTCGCCGTGCCTCTCCCGCCAAAATTGCTTCTTCGCTGGTGACTTCGGATGAGTCGGCGATGAGCACGCGGTAGCCATCCTGGGCTGCGGCGATGCTTAGCCCCCGCAGGATCGCCTGGAAGGTCGGGTTTGCCAGGTCCGGGACGACGATGCCGATGGTGTCGGTCTTGCCCAGGGCGAGGCTCCTGCCGACAGGGTTGGGCTGGTACTTCAGTTCCGCGGCGGCAGCGCGGACCCGGGCGGCGATGCCGGGGTCTACGGCGGCGTTACCGTTCATGACGCGTGACACCGTTGCGTGCGAAACGCCGGCTTTCTCCGCGACATCTGCAATGCCAACGCGTCTGTTGGTGTTCCTGCGTGCCATGTTGCCCCTTCCCGTTGGCCGTCCGCATGATGCCCCCGCGCCGGGGCACTGGTTGACGGGACCGCCAGAGTCTTGATACAAAGCTTATAACGCTCTGAGAAAACGCTTTCTCATGATTCTTCCCAGATCCCGCTGGGCCGTCAAGCGGTTCACTCCTGCCTTTGGAAAGGGGCATCCCCATGGTCAACGTCGACACCGCCGAGACCCACTCAACCGCGCCAGGCGCAGCCGCGGAACCCGGGCAAAGTTCCGCTGGCCACCGCACCCGTATCGCCCTGATCGGCACCGGCGGCCGCTCTGAAATGTACATCCGCGCCATCTATGGCCGGCACGCCGACGTTGCCGAGCTGGTGGCTT
Organism: Paenarthrobacter sp. NPDC089322; assembly: GCF_040684895.1. NCBI lineage: Bacteria > Bacillati > Actinomycetota > Actinomycetes > Micrococcales > Micrococcaceae > Paenarthrobacter > Paenarthrobacter sp. NPDC089322. The sequence goes on along the minus strand of NZ_JBFBGW010000020.1, from coordinate 14,300 downwards.
TGTCCGACGTCAACCAAGGCCGTGTGGAGTTCTACCAGGCACTCATTAAGGACCTCGGTGCCGCAGAGCCCGTTGCTTCCTTCGAACCAACCGGACTCACGGAGTTCATCCAGGCCAACGGCATTGAACGGGTCATCATCACGACTCCTGACTACACCCACGCCGACTACATCGTTGAAGCGCTCCAGGCGGGTGCCGACGTCGTGGTTGAAAAGCCACTGACCATCGACGTCGAGGGCTGCCGCCGCATCACGGGGGCCGTGGCCGAAACGGGGCGGAACGTCGTGGTCACCTTCAACTACCGCTACTCACCCCGCAATTCTGCGCTCAAGGAAGTCATCCAGAACGGAGTGATCGGCAAAGTCACGTCCATCGATTTCAGCTGGGTTTTGGACACTGTCCATGGCGCCGACTACTTCCGTCGCTGGCACCGTGACAAGAAGAACTCCGGTGGTTTGCTCATCCACAAAGCCTCCCACCACTTCGATCTCGTCAATTGGTGGATCAACGACGTACCCGAGCGTGTTTTTGCTTCCGGTGGCCTGCGGTTCTACGGCGACAAGAACGCCGCGGAGCGGGGTCTCGGTGCCCGCCCGGAGCGCGGCACGGTGGATGGCCTCGAGCGTGATCCCTTCCGCCTTGACCTCCGGGACGACGAACGCCTGAAGGCCTTGTACTACGACAACGAAAAGTTTGACGGCTACCGGCGCGACCAGGACGTCTTCACCGAGGGCATCACCATCGAGGACAACCTCGCGCTCGTGGTGGACTATCAGGGCGGCCCGACGCTGAGCTACTCGCTCAACGCCCACAGCCCCTGGGAAGGCTACCGGGTCACCGTCAACGGCACGGAAGGCCGGGCGGAACTTGAGGTGGTGGAACGCGCCGCCGTCGAGTTCAGCACGGACAAGAAGACAGTGGTGGATCCCAGCGCAACACCCATCGAAGAAGAAGACGCGGTTCGCCGCAACGGTGAGCGCCTCGTGGTCCAGCGCCACTGGGAGGCCGCCTACGAGGTCCCCATCATCAACGGCGAAGGCGGGCACGGCGGCGGTGACAACCTGCTCTTGTCGGATCTTTTCAACGGGCCGGGCGTCGATCCCCTGGGCCGGCCGTCCGGCTACATCGACGGACTCCGGTCCGTCTCTGTCGGGATCGCGGGCAACAAGTCGCTCGACACGGAACTCCCCGTCCGCATCAGTGAACTGGACCTCGGCGTCGATCTCGGCCGCAGCCAGGCCTGAACGCCCTGATTTCACCACCTACGCAAGGACAATCACCATGAGCAGGATTTTCGTCACCGGCGGTTCCGGCCGACTTGGCCGCAGCGTTGTCGCCGGCCTTGCCGGGGCCGGACACCAGGTGGTGTCCGTTGATCGTGACGCCGTTCCGAACGAGCAGTTGCCGGCAGGCGCCGTGCAGCACACCGCAGACCTTTTGGCTCCCGGTGTAGCGGAGCGGCTGATCAGGGAAACAACCCCCGACGCCGTCATCCACCTCGCTGCTATCGCCGTACCTTTCAGCGCACCTGAGGACGTCATTTTCAGCACCAACACCCGCCTCGCCTTTGCGGTGATGAGTGCCGCTACAGCGGCAGGTGTTCCAAAGATCGTGACGGCAAGCAGCCCCACCGCCCTGGGCTACGGCTCGCCGGCCGGGTGGATGCCGCCGTCGTTCCCGCTGAACGAGCAGACGCCGCCCAGGCCGTGGAACGCCTATGCGCTCTCCAAACTTATTGCCGAGCAAACCATGGAAATGTTCGCTGCAGCCCAAGGGGACAAGATTCGCTACGCGGCCTTCCGTCCCTGCTACGTCATCTCCCCGGAGGAGTGGCAGGGCGCGCCGACGCAGCAGGGACATACCGTCCGGGAGCGGCTGGAAGATCCGGCATTGTCCGCCCCGGCACTGTTCAACTACGTGGATGCCCGGGACGTTGCCGACTTCCTGGACGTGCTCCTGGCCAAGATGGACGGCATTCCCAACGGCCAGACGTTCTTTGTGGGTGCCAAGGACGCCTTGGCCGCCGCACCCCTTGCCGAATTGTTCCCGCGCTTCCTCCCTGGCAGTGGCCCCCTCACGGAGCACCTGACCGGGACGAGCCCGGCGTTCTCCATCGATAAGGCCCGCGAGCTCCTTGGCTGGGAGCCCAAACGGACCTGGCGCACAGAACTCACTCCGCCTTTCGAGGGCATAGACACCGCTTCACTCAACGACGAGAACCGCCATGGCTTGGTGCCCGCGGGATCAACCAGCAAGGAGACACCATGAACTTCGACGGCGTACTGTTCTTCCCCGTCACACCCTTTGCCGAGGATGGAACGGTAGACGTAGCTCTGCTCAAGGAGCACATCGCCTCCCGCCTTCCCTATGGCCCGGGCGGCGTTTTCCCGGCTTGCGGCACGGGCGAATTCCATGCGCTCTCCCTTGATGAGGTCCGCACGGTGGTGACTGCCGCCGTCGAGGTTGTTGCCGGGGCAGTCCCGGTGGTGGCCGGTGCCGGCGGACCGCTGGGTCATGCCATTGCTGCCGCCAAGGTGGCCGAAGAAGCCGGCGCGGATGCGCTCCTTGTGCTGCCTCCTTATCTTGTGACCGGACCCACCGACGGCGTGGTGGCTTACATCGAAGCCGTGGCCGCCGCGAGCAGCCTGCCCGTGATCGTCTACCACCGCGGCACCGCGAAGTTCACCGCCTCCGCCATGACCCGTTTGACCGCCAACCCCAAGGTAGTGGGTTTCAAGGACGGTATCGGCGACGTCGGGCTTGCCCAGGAAATCGTAACGGCGATCAAGGCCAGCGGCCGCACGGACTTCGCTCTCTTCAACGGGCTGCTCACCGCGGAATTGACCCAAGGGGCTTACCGTGGGCTCGGCATTCCTTTGTACTCATCCGCTGCCTTTGCCATGGCACCAGAAATCGCCAAGGCCTACTACGATGCCTACATTGCGGGCGACGAAGAGCGGCGTAACGCACTGCTGGAGGGTTTCTACTCGCCCCTCGTCCGTCTCCGCGACCAGACTCCGGGCTTCGGTGTTTCCCTCATCAAGGCCGGCCTGCGGCTCGCCGGCCTCCCCGTGGGATCGGTTCGTCCGCCACTGGTCGACCCCGCTGAGGAGCAGTTGCTGGAGCTCAAGTCGATCCTGGCCAAGGGCCACGAGCTGGCCGGCAGCTGATGAAGTCCGGCATCACTGGCCTAACCACCCGCCTCATCACTGTCCCGCTGCTGCGCGGTTGGGGAGCGGAGGCCCCCGAGAACCATGTGATTGTCACCAAATTGACTACCGACGACGGCGGCACCGGCCACGGTTTTTCGTGGACGCCCACTATCGGCCCGCACGCGGTCAAGGCCCTCCTTGACCACGACATCGCCCCGTTCATCGTGGGGCTTGAGGCGAACCCCGAGATCGTGTGGGACAAGCTCTGGAAGCGCCTGCACGAGGCGGGCGGAGGCGGCCTGACCACGATTGCCATGGCCGGAGTCGACCTTGCGCTGTGGGATTTGGAGGCACGGAATGCGGGTTCCTCCGTCACTGGGCTCCTTGGCCAGAGGCAGGAATCGGTGGAGGTGTATGGCTCCGGCGTAAATCTGCATTACACACTGGATGAGCTCGTGGAGCAAGCCCGGCGATGGGTCGGCGCCGGGCACAACGCCGTGAAGATCAAGGTGGGGAAGCCGGAGCTGCGCGAAGACGCCGAACGCGTGGCCGCAGTCCGTGAAGTCCTCGGACCTGACCGTCTGCTCATGATCGACGCCAACCAGCGTTGGGACCTGGCCCATACCTTCAGGGCACTGGACGTCCTGGGCGAGTACGGCCTGGAATGGCTTGAAGAGCCCATCCGGGCCGACGACCTCTGGGCCTACCGACGCCTGCGGAAACACTCGCCTGTGCCTATCGCCCTGGGCGAGAACGTCCACACCATCTACCGGTTCCGCGACTTCATTGAGGCCGAGGCCGTGGACATCATCCAGCCCAATATCGTTCGCGTCGGGGGCATCACCCCGTTCCGGCGCATAGTTGAGCTTGCCCGTGCCAACAGCATCAGGGTCGCACCGCACCTGCTCCCTGAGCTGTCCGGCCAGTTGGCGCTCACGCTTGCCGAGGCCGTCAGCGTGGAAGACGTTGAGGATGCCTCCTTCGGGCAGCTCGGGATCCTGTCCGGTCCTTCGCCGGTCCGTATCCGGAACAGCAGGCTCACCTCTTCGGGCCGCCCGGGACTCGGCTTCGACTTCGCGGCGGAACTGCGAGCACCGGCAATCGAGACACAAGGAGACCAGATTGAGTACAGCAACTCTTGACCTGACGGCCGTTACTGCAGCGGCAGCGGCAGCCGCCAAGGTGACCGCAGCAGCGTCCGACGCCGAACGGGCAGCCTGGCTGACCGCCGTCGCCGACGCCCTCGATGCCAACGTGACGGAACTCGTTGCCATTGCCGATTCGGAAACGAACCTCGGCACGGTCAGGCTGACCGGCGAGGTAGGCAGGACCACGGCCCAGCTGAGGCTCTTCGCGAAGGTCATCACCGAGGGCTCGTACCTCGAAGCCGTCATCGACCATGCGGATCCGTCTGCCACCCCGCCCCAGCCCGACCTGCGCCGGATCCTGCGTCCGATCGGCCCCGTGGCCGTCTTCTCGGCGTCGAACTTTCCCTTCGCGTTCTCCGTCGCAGGTGGCGATACCGCATCAGCGCTGGCCGTCGGTTGCCCGGTGATCGTGAAGGCCCACTCCGGGCATCTGCGGTTGTCGGAGCGTACGGCGGAGATTGTCATCGAAGCCCTTGCCTCTGCGGGCGCTCCGGGAGGCATCTTCGCCTTGGTCAGCGGCCGCGAGGCGGGTACCGCGCTCGTCCAGGACCCGGCCATCAAGGCGGTCGGTTTCACCGGATCCATCCCCGGAGGGCGTGCCCTGTTCGACCTCGCGGTCTCCCGGCCTGAGCCCATCCCGTTCTACGGCGAGTTGGGGAGCCTGAATCCGGTGGTCGTGACGTCCGCGGCAGTTGCTGCTCGCAGCAGGGAACTGGCCGCAGGGCTCGCTGGCTCCTTCACCCTGGGCGCCGGACAGTTCTGCACGAAGCCGGGCTTGGTGTTCATTCCTGAGGGTACGGATTTTGCGGCCCGGCTCGCGGAAGCGAGCAAGGACAAGGCAGCCGCCCCCATGCTCACCGAGCGCATCGCCGAAGCGTACGCGCCTGGCCTGAAGAGCGTGGCGGACCAACCTGGCGTCACCGTCGTGAGCGGCATCGTGGAGCAGGACAGCCTGGCCGACGGCGCCGCGCCGGTAGTCTTTTCCACCACAGCTGCGAATGTGCTTGAACGCCCCGGGGAATTGCTGGAAGAGTGCTTCGGCCCCACGACGCTCCTCATCGAGTACTCCAGCCAGGAAGAACTGGCCCGGGCGCTGGCCAAGGTCCCCGGAAGCTTGACCGCTACGGTTCATGCCGAGCCGCAGGAGGACATTTCCGCACTGGTTGAGCAGCTCAGCGAACTCGCCGGCCGGGTACTGTTCGACGGCTGGCCCACGGGCGTCGCGGTGAACTGGTCCCAGCAGCACGGCGGGCCCTACCCGGCCACTACGTCCCTGTTCACTTCCGTGGGCGCCACGGCGGTCAGGCGGTTCCAGCGTCCGGTCGCCTACCAGGACGCGCCCGAGAGCATCCTGCATCCGGCCCTCCACGAATCCAACCCGTTGGGGATCCCGCGGCGAGTGGACGGCGTGCTAAAGCTCAGCTGACCACCCATCTGAGTCGCAGTTAAGCGCGTTTTCGAGCGTCAAAACGCGCTTAACTGCGACCTAGTTGGGCAAGCCACGCACGCAAAGGGGCGGGGCCACCACAAGGTGACCCCGCCCCTTTCGGCTGTCCGGCCTATGGCCTCAAAGTGACGGGTCGACGGCGGCCGTCAACTTCCGTCGTCGGCCAACGGTGGTCTACGGTCAGGACCCGGATCCCGGTCTCCGTGAGCAGCACGGTGTCCTCGATCTTCACGCCCGGCCCCGAAGGGTTCCACGTGAACGGCTGGTTCAGGACGATGGTGTCCGTGGTGTCGGGAGTAACCCTGGGGTCGCGGCCTGCGTAGCCCGCCGGGCCTCCTTGATGGTGCAACGTCCACTGTTCCGGACCAAAGCCGTGCTGGTTATAGGCTTCCTTGATTTCGGTGAAGACGTCATTGAGCCTTGCGCCCGGCACGGTGGCCCGGAAGATGTCGGCTTCAACAGCGGCGATGCGGTCCTCGGCGTCGAGCTCCCGCTGAGTGCCGGCGTCGAACGCTACCCAACGGGTCACGTTGGCCACCAAGCCGTTCCGCCGGGCGCAAACCACCGCCATCGCGCGCCGCCCGATCGGCGAATGGGTTGCCAACGGGTGACGGAACCCGCTGCGCGAGGTGCCGTTGCACAACAAGACCAAGGGCTCGGCACCCGCTGCGACGATCCGGGCGGCAAGCTCGGAAACCAGTTGGAACTCCGTCGTCTGAGGCGTAGCCGCAACCAGGACCTCGGTCATCGCCATGGCCGCGTCAGCCGACAGTTCCGCATATCGGGCAGCTTCGGCGGGAAGGAGTTGTTGCCTGGCGGCCCGCAGCCCAGTAGCCACTGCGTGCTCAAGCAAAGGGTTTCTATCACTTGCCAGGGAAGCAGCCGTCGCGTGGAGTTGGCCGTACCACGGAGTGGAATGCAAGGTCACCCCTGCAGGCAGTTCCTCTGCGCCGATCCGCTCTGCCTCATTGTTGAAGGTCACCAGATGGTCGCCGTCGCGGTCCACGAGCAGCGCTGCAATGGGGTCGCCGGCCAGGCTGATGTGCACTCGGCTGCCGTCCAGATACCACGTGAGGGCGGTGTTGGTGGTGAGCAAAAGGGAGTCCCGCCCTGCCGAGTCGAGGATGTCCAGGACCCGGCGGCGCTTCTCGGTGCGGTCCAAGGAGTTGCCCGGAGGCGTCAGCACGGCAGTTGTCGGGGCGGATTGCGTCGGAGCGGTCATGCCGGTTCTCCCAAGGTAGTAATGAGCTGTTCAATGTCATGAGTGGCGAGGAAACCGTCAGCGATGAGCACGGTGACGGTCCGGCGGACCGGCCGCCCCGGTTCGGCTGCTACCGGTGCATCCCATGCGAGGGAGAGGCCTACACCCGGGTATCCCGAGTGCCGGACGAACCAGGGGTCAGGAGCCTCGGGCGCAGCGAGGAACACCAACGTTGCAGGGTGCCCCAGGCCGGAACCACCGGTACCGGCCGCGGTGACGTTGCCGGCGTCGAATGTTCCTGACCAGGCCAGCCAGGGTGCCACGCTGCCGTGTACTGCATCCTCGCCGCGGGAAGCCGGGGTCCAGATGGTTGCGTCGCTGACCTTGGGCAGTCGCCAAAAGAATCCGCCGTAGCCACCCTGCGGTCGGCCGTTCGAGCCGGGACTGCCCAGAAGCACCGGGCGTTCGATGGCGGATTCGAGCGTGAACTCCAGCGTCAGCCGCCAGGCGGAGTCCCCGACGGCGGCCCAGCGCCACGCGCGCTGCTCGCGCAAAATGGGGGTGTCGTCCGGCCCGATCCAGCTCAGCTGTTCACGCCTTTCGCCCTCACCATCCTGCGCTGACTCAATGACAATGTGACCGTGGTCCTCGCGCCACACGTATGCTCCGGCGTCCCGGGTGTAGGTGCGCCCGCCCCAGAAGTTGATGCCGTCAACGTCTTGAATAGCCACGCCTGCGCCAAGGTGCCACGCATGGTCCTCGGGAACGTGGTCCGTGACTACGGTGCCGGACAGGGTGCGGACCGGATGAAGGTAAGGGCGTGGCGAGGACGTCGGCCGGATGTGCGTTCCGTCCTGGACGGTGGCAACCGGGGTTCCGGCGATGCTCAAGGTCGGGCCGTCCAGGCCCGGGGAGCCAACTGTCCAGGGTGCCCCGAGCTCTGCGAACGTTGCCTGGCCCAACACGGCGCGGCGTAGCCACGAATCGATGCCGGTAACCACGACGTGCGCCTGGTCGCCGTCCCCCACCCACGTGACATGGTCAGAATGGATCGCTTTCGGAGCTTCCGCGGTGCGGACGGCCTCAAGGACTGACACATAAGCTCCGGCGGCACTGAGCGGACTGAGCAGGTCCTCCTCCGAAGGTGCCGAGATCAGGTTTTCCAGGAGGTCTGTACGTCCGAAAACTTCCTTCCTTGTGCCGCCAGGCGTGATGATCTCCACGGTGTCCTCGGTGTAGGAGAACGTGAGCTGGCCGAGCGTGCCGTAGACGGTGACTGTTGGCGGAGACTGAACGGGCGCGCACAAGGTCAGGGCACACGTGAGCACAGTGCCTCCGGTAGTACGAACCCTGATTACCGAAGTATCGTCACTTTCTGTGTCGTTTGCCCTGTAAAGGTCGGTTTCCACCGAGGCGACGTCCGTAACGCCTTTTGCCCCGGCAAGCCGAAGTCCTGTGGCGACGGCATGGGCCAGTGCATTGGTGGCAACGCCGTCCACAACATCGGTACCGTCCAGGCTTCGCTTGCCTGCCCAGCGGGATCGCTTGAAATACGCCTTGCTGCGCAGCCATTGTCCCGTCGCTCCGATGCCCCGAACTTCGCCGATTTCGCCGGCTGCCACGAGTTTCTCCAGTGCCGGGAGCGCGTGTGACCCCAGGCTTTGGAACCCGACCTGGACCAGCCGCCCGGCCTTGTCCGCCGCAGCCATCACATCCTCGTACTGGGCCATGGAAGCAACCGGCGGCTTTTCCAGGAGGACGTCGGCGCCCGCAGCCAGTGCAGCCAGCGCGAGCGGGGCATGGGTTTGAATGGGCGTGGAAATAATGACGACGTCAGGTTCCGTTCCCGCTGCCAGGAGATCGTCGAGCGAAGTGAAAACTTCAACGTCGGGGGAGAGCTGACCTGCCACCGGGGGTTGGGGATCGGCAACCGCCACGAGCTCCACCTTGGCTGCCGCGATCAGGCGCTCAAGGTTTGCAAGGTGGCGTTCACCGAAGCCATGCACGCCAACCAGTGCTACGCGTGGGAGCTGGGTCTTCTTGCCGGTGCGGTTGCGGCTGTCTATGGAAGGAAGGATCGATTGGGGCTGCGTCATGGTGCTGTCCTAGCGGAATGTGGCGGTGAAAAGCTTGACGATTCGAGGCACAAGTTGCGGGCGAGGAACCCCGCCGCCTCATCCTGCATGGCGGCGGTGAAGACGTGGGGTTCATCCCAAAAGCTCCGGGAGTACCGTCCAGGGGCCATGCATCGCGCCAGGTGGGCGTCGGCGTCGCGCATTCCATCCTCCGGGAAAAGATCGTCGTCCAGGGCGTATTGGACCAGCAATGATCCGGCTTTGGAGCGCACGGCGAGGTCCGGCCAATCCCCGAGCCTGGCGAGGCCGGGGGAGTGCAGAAGCCAGGAATGGGCGTCCAGGTACGACGGCAGGAGCGACCTGAAAGTGGTCATCATGCACGTGACCACGTAGCTGCGGATCAAGGGGCTCAAGGCTGCAAGGACAAGGGCTCTGCCGCCGCCCCCTGAGAAGCCGAGGCAGCCCAACCGGTCAGCGTCGACATCCGGCAGGGAAGCAAGGATCCCCAACGCGGCCAGGTCGTCATGCGCGGCCGTGCCGGCCACGCTGGTACCCAGCAGGGTTGCCGCCTTCGCCACGGTTTCTTCGTGCGCTGCCGCTGCCGCGTTGTACTGGTCGGTTGTGGAAGGTTCGACGCCGTCCTCCCGCCACAGTGCCTTCTGGCACTCGACGGCCTTGGCCGTTCGCCAGGGGAGCGGATTCAGCCCAAATCGGCGGCTGCCCCACATGAAGGTGTCGTGCGCGAGCACCGCAAAGCCCTGCTGCGCCAGCCAGGTTGCGAGAGGCCGCCCGCCGTAAAGCTTTTCCCGCCACCCGGCCGGCACGGGACCAGGGCCGCCCGCAGAGGAGGTGCCGCCGTCGTGCCCTGGACCTGGGTCCGGAAGGGAGACCAACCGCCCGGCACCATGGGACTTGATGCCGCCGTGGCAATGGAGGGCGAGCAGGGCTGGAAGCGGTCCGTCAGCGTGCGCCGGGCGGATGAACCATGCTGACGTCCGCGGACCAAAGCCAAGCTGCCAGGACAAACGTGAGGTGATGACGTCGTCGTGCTCCACCTGCTCATGGACGGTGTATTGAAGGTCCCCGGGCACGGCCGGGACGCCCAGTGTGTCTGCCAACTCCTGGGCATCCGGTGAAGCAGCCCTGAAGGGTTTTCCGCGCATGTAGCCGGGCCAGTCTTCGTACCCGGCAATAGCGCTGGGGCGGATGTGCGTCCCTGCCACGTCAGCCCCATGCGGGGGTGTCGCGTGCTTACGAAACAATGAGTGTCCTGCCTTAGTGTGCGGAGGGTGGGCTGAACCGCACGCCGGACTACTTCAGCGTGGGAAATCTCTAGGAGCACCTTCACAAGAAAACGCTTTCTCAAAAATTAGCAAAAGGCTGTACATGGGTCAAGAAAACGTTTACTTTGGTACGGAGCCGCTGATCGCCGGGGACATTGATCCAAGCTGATCAGGGGAACCGCCGGGACATCGGCGGCGTCCCGGGAGGCAAGCAATAAGACCGAATTTCCGTGGTAGGCCACGCTGACCGAAGGAGACCACATGGCCGCACAGCACCACCCAGGGATGCCGGAAGGCGCCCCCGGTCCTGCGAGGGGGGAACGATGAGCGCTATCGGCGAACTCTCCACGATGACCCGCCGCAAGGGCCCCATGAGCAAGGAAGAAAAGAAAGCGAATGGTCGCGACAATAAAGCGGCCTACATTTTCCTCCTGCCGTGGCTGGTAGGCCTTGTGGCCATCACGGTGGGACCCATGTTGATGTCGTTGTACCTGTCCTTTACGGACTACAACCTCCTTCAGCCGCCATCCTGGATCGGTTTGGACAACTTCGTCCGGATGTTCAGCGATGCCCGCCTGCACAATTCCCTCGGAGTGACCTTCACCTACGTCCTGGTGGGCGTGCCCATGCAGTTGGCTGTGGCCCTCCTGATTGCCTTGGTCCTGGACAAGGGACTCCGCGGGCTGCCGTTCTACCGCTCCATCTTCTACTTGCCCTCGCTGTTGGGCGGTTCCGTTGCCGTTGCCATCCTGTGGAAGCAGATCTTCGGCACCACGGGCCTGGTGAACCAGGTGCTCTCCATGATCGGCATTCAGGGGCCGGGCTGGATTTCGGATCCGAACACTGCCCTGGGTTCCATCATCCTGCTGCACGTCTGGACCTTCGGCAGCCCCATGATTATCTTCCTGGCCGGCCTTCGCCAGATCCCGAACATGTACTACGAGGCCGCCGAGGTAGACGGTGCCACCACGATGCAGAAGTTCTGGCGGATCACCATCCCGATGCTGAGCCCCATCATCTTCTTCAACCTCGTGCTGCAGATCATCGGCTCGTTCCAGTCCTTCACGCAGGCGTTCATCGTCTCCGGCGGCAACGGCGGTCCGTCCGACTCCACCATGTTCTTCACGCTGTACCTGTACCAGAAGGGCTTCGGCCAGTTCGACATGGGTTATGCATCAGCGATGGCCTGGTTCCTGCTGGTCATCATCGGCGTCTTCACGGCCATCAACTTCATCGCTTCAAAGTATTGGGTGTTCTACGATGACTAAAATCCAGACCCTCCCCGCAGCCTCCGATTCCACGGCAGGGAAGCCCGGTAAGACCCCGCGGCGACGCGAATCCCCGGGCACCCTTGCCTTCAGCCGCAGTGCCCGCGTCAAAGGACTCATCAAGCACGCCATCCTGATCATCGTGGGCGGGATCATGATCTACCCGCTCCTATGGATGGTGGTATCGTCCCTGCGGCCCAACGACCTCATCTTCCGCGAACCCGGCCTCTGGCTGCAGAACCTGGAGATGAGCAACTACACCGATGGCTGGTCGGCGCTGACGCATCCGTTTGGCCACTACATGGTCAACTCGGCGATTGTTGTCCTCGGCTCCATCATTGGAAACCTGATTTCCTGCTCCATGGCCGCTTATGCGTTCGCCCGCCTGCAGTTTACCGGCAAGAAGCTCTTCTTCGGCATCATGTTGCTGACCATCATGCTGCCGTTCCACGTCGTGATCGTGCCGCAGTACATCCTCTTCTCCCAGATCGGCTGGGTGAACACGTTCTGGCCGCTCATCGTGCCCAAGCTGCTGGCAACGGACGCGTTCTTCGTGTTCCTGATGGTCCAGTTCATCCGCGGCATCCCGAAGGAACTCGACGAGGCAGCCCGCATTGACGGCGCCGGTCACCCGAGGATCTTCCTGCGGGTCATCCTGCCGCTCATGGTGCCGGCACTGGCGACCACCACCATTTTTACTTTCATCTGGACCTGGAACGACTTCTTCGGCGCCCTGATCTATCTGACGGACCCGGATATGTTCACCGTGCCTGTCGCGCTCCGCGCTTTCGTGGACTCGCAGTCGGCCACCAGCTGGGGATCGCTCTTTGCCATGTCCATCGTGTCCTTGCTGCCTGTGTTCCTCGTGTTCCTGTTCGGTCAGCGCTTCCTGATTAAAGGCATCGCAACCACCGGCATCAAGTAGGCCTGGGGCCCGCTCCAAGCGGGATCACTTTCAGCGCGTTGAGTTGGGCCGGTTCTGTCGGCCCGCTCTTCCGTCTGGTGCAGGGACATAAGGCCCGGCTTTACGTTCCCGCACAACTTCCACAAGCAGCCCTCTTGTCATACAAGATTGTGACTTGTAGCATAAATTATCTGAGAAAACGCTTTCTCACTCGCATCAGGATCGAAGAAGATCGGAGACAACAGTGCCGGTATTTCCCAAGGGTGAAGCAGATGCCCGCGCCGGAGCCGCTACGGCTAGCTCTACGGAGTCCAAAGCCAGGCGGTCCAAGCGCAAACTCCGCGCCTCGGCCATCATTGCTGCCACAGCTGCGGCAGTCCTTGCGCTCAGCGCTTGTGGCGGCGGGGCAGAGCAGAAAAGCGCCGACGGCAAGGTGGAGCTTCGCTTCTCCTGGTGGGGTGGCGACAAACGCGCACAGCTGACGCAAGAAGCCATTAAGGCCTTCGAAGCCGAAAACCCCAACATCAAGATCAAGGCCGAATACGGCGACTGGAGTGGCTACTGGGACAAGCTGGCCACTCAGGTTGCTGCGAATGACGCACCGGACATCATCCAGATGGACGAAAAGTACATCACGGAATACTCCACGCGCGGCGCCTTGCTCGATCTTTCCAAGTACAAAATTGATACCTCAAAGCTGGACGAAGCGGCACTGAATGCCGGCAAGGGATCCAAGGGCCTCACCGGCATTCCCGCCGGTATCAACGCTGCCACCATCCTGGCCAACCCTGCGGTGTTCAAAGCCGCCGGGGTGGAACTTCCGGACGACAAGACCTGGACCTGGGAAGACTTTGAGCGCATCGCCGCCGAAGTGACCGCCAAGTCGCCCAAGGGAACCTATGGCGCTGCCGCTTACGGCACCGATGAGGCTTCCCTCGGCGTGTGGCTGCGCCAGAACGGCAAGTCGCTGTACACCGAGGACGGAAAGCTCGGTTTCGAGCCCAGCGACATCGCAGGCTACTGGGACTTCCTCAAGCAGATGAGCGAGAACAAAGCTGTGCCTACGGCCTCGGAAATCGTTGAAGCAGAAGCCGCGCCGTTGGATCAGAGTGGTCTGGCAACCGGCAAGAACGGCATGGCCTTCTGGTGGTCCAACCAGCTTCCGGCCCTGGAGAAGGCTGCCGGCGGCGAGCTCCAGATCCTGCGCTTCCCGTCCAAGACAGGCAAGGCGGAGGATACGGGTCTCTGGTACAAGGCTTCCCAATTCTGGTCCGCATCGTCCAGGACCAAGCACCCTGAAGAAACTGCCAAGTTCATCGACTTCCTGACCAACAACGTCAAGGCCGGCGAGATTCTCCTCGCGGACCGCGGCGTCTACCCGAACTCCGATGTCCGCGAAGCCATCGCAACCAAGCTGGCACCCGCCGACACCAAGGTGGTCAACTTCATCAGCGAGATCAAGGAAGAGCTCGGCGAAGCACCCGCCGCCCCGCCCAAGGGCGCAGGGGCCATCCAGGAAATCATTAAGCGATACACCTCCGAGGTCATGTTCAACAGGCTCTCCACCGGGGACGCCGGCAAGAAAGCCGTGGACGAAATGAAGTCCGCGATCGGAGCCTAAGCACCGCATTCCGCAAATTGAAAGAGCGCCCCGGGTTGATTCAGCCCGGGGCGCTTTTTCGTGCGAAAGCACCCAACTGGGTCGCAGTTAAGCGCGTTTTGAGGGTTCAAAACGCTGTGAGGATTGTGCTGGCTGGTCTGGGATTGGCTGGCAGAGTAGGTGCAGGCCGTTCCACCCCGCGGTCGTGACTCACAAAACGCT
>NZ_JBFBGW010000019.1:0-91010 GCF_040684895.1 Paenarthrobacter sp. NPDC089322 | reverse complement strand
GCGGGCTTCGTTGCGGGTGCGTTCGACGGCGTGGGCGGCGATGATTTGCAGGTATTCCACGGTCCGGGAGATTTCCTCGACGGTTCCGGCGAAGTCGGCGGCTTCGAGGAAATCGAATCCCCGGGCCTGGCCGGCGGCGGACTCCCGTGCCTCATTCAACGCGGAAACGCCGTCCTGCAGCAGCTCAGCCAGCCCCTGCCCGGCAGGCGCCCCAACAGCCGGCGGTGCCCCATCGGACGAGTCCCCAAGAGCCAAATCCCCAACAGACCAGACTTCCGGTCCTGCCGTCACCGCGGCGGCAGGGCTGCTGCCCCGGGAGCCGGGTACCGGCGTCGTGCCCTTAACCCCAAAGCCCTGCGGAATTGCGGCAAACCGCCCAGGGACAGCACCGGATGAAGCCCTCCCTCGAGCCGGACTCTGCGCAACTACTCCCATGAATCAAGCCTGACACCGCACCCACGCCAAGCAACCACGCCCATCCGCGTATGTGGAAAAGTCCAACAGTTTTTCAGCGTCGGTTTCTCATCAACGGAGAAAAAACGCCCAACGGCGGAAGGTCGCCGTCGGGCGTTCGCCACGGAAAGTGCCGCTCATGAGCGGCGCCGGCGTTAGTCCGGTATTTCCATCTGGAACCCGCATTCGTCGCAGTGCAGAACGCGGGTGTTGAGGTAGGTCTCAAGTTCGGGATCGCCGTTGCCGGATCCTTCGGAAGAGATGAGGTGAAGCCTGCCCGGACCGGTATGCATAGGCACCCCGCAGTGGAGGTGGTGGCGGCCGAACTGCAGGATCCCTTTGGGCTCTTTGGAACGGATCAGGACCTCGGCGACGTCGGGAACGGTGGCGGCGTGGGACCGGAGGGAGCCGCAGGATTCGCAGCGGTACTCCACGTGGACTACTTCGGGTGAGAGGGTGCGGTGCGGTTCGATGCGGTCGATGACCAGGTCGGCATCTGCGCCGCAGTGTTCACAAAGCGGCCTGAATGGAAGGGGTGTGGAGGAATAAAGGGGGTGGTTCGACTGTGCAGTCATGGTTAATCCTGGGGAATGCGGAGAGTGGATACCCTGGGCATAAGTACGAATCCTCCGTGTTTGAGCGTAAGCGGCGCGACCGCGCAAAACAAGCCCAAGGAATCTTCCGTCAGCCCTTGCCAAGCAAACAGTAAGCATGCTTATGGTATTGCTATTCCGTAACACCGACGGGTCGAACCCACTTCCCCGTTCGTGCTTCCGGAAGCTACGCCCAGTGATGCAGGCCGCTGGGTAATCCAAGCAACAAAGAACCGAATTCCAAGGAGAACACTATGCTCGCCAGGGAAAACATCGACCGCTTGATGGGCCTCAACGGAAACGTCCGCACCACGGAGGGGGACAAGGTCGGGTCCATCGGGACGTTCTACACAGATGACGACACCGGGGAGCCCACGTGGGTCACAGTAAAAACGGGTCTCTTCGGCAGTTCTGAATCATTCATCCCGCTCGAAGGAGCCACTGTGGACGGCGACGACGTTCTGGTGCCCTACAGCAAGGACCACATCAAGGACGCCCCTCGGGTCGCCGAGGATGGCCACTTGGATCCGGGCGAGGAGAGCCGGCTGTACAACCACTACGGCATTCAGGACAACTACGGCGCCGGACGGCCTGATGACTATTCAACGCGCGGCACGGCCGGCAACATCGACGCGACCCGTACCGACACCACCCGCACGGACGCCACGGGCACGGCACGCACGGGGGACGACGCCATGACCCGTTCGGAAGAGCGGCTCAACGTCGGAACCGAAAAGGCTACGACCGGCCGCGCCCGGCTCCGGAAGTACATCACCACGGAGAACGTCAGCACCACCATCCCGGTTCAGCGTGAGGAAGTCCGCCTTGAGCGCGAGCCCATCACGGACGCCAACGTCGGCAGCGCCATGTCCGGTCCTGACCTGACCGAGGACGAGCACGAGGTCACTCTCCATGAGGAGCGGCCCGTGGTTGAGAAGGAAACCGTCCCGGTGGAGCGCGTGCGCCTGGAGAAGGACACCGTCACCGATGACGTGCGCGTTGATGAGGAAGTCCGCAAGGAGCACATCGAAACGGAGGGCACCGGCGAGAACCGGCGCCTGTAGGGCTAGCGGCAATCGCCGCGCAGCTCGGGCTGGAAAGCGCTCGACGGCGGGAGGTCGCCGTCGAGCGCTTTGTCCACCTCCGCCTCTCGCGTCACCGGGCAGTAGCCGTTGTGGGGTATCGCGGAAGCATCGACGATGGGACGATTTCCGTATGGGCGAAGAAGACAAGACAAGACCGGACGTGCCCGCGAGCGCAGGATCGGAGGAGCGCGGGACCTGGCTGGACGATGCTGTGTCCCCCAATACCCAACAAATGCGTACCATCGGCCAGCGCAGGCGTGAGGCGGAGCGCAAGCTGGACCAACATCTTGAGGAAGCCAAACACAAGGCCGAAGCCGCTGAAGTGGACAATCAAAAGACCGAGTCGTAGCTCAGCGGCTGGTCTCCGGGTGCTTTTGTGGTGCCGGATGATCGGTGCCGGGCCCACCCTCCGCGATTGCGTTCCTCGGCAGTTGGTCCGTTCCCTGTTCCGGGTGCTTGGGCTTTTGAAGGGGAGTGTCGCTGTCGCGGGCTTCGCCGTGGTGCAGTTGCAGGGCGCAGTGGATGAGAGGAAAGTGGCTGAAGGCCTGCGGTGTGTTGCCGAGTTGGCGCTGGGTGCGCGGATCCCATTCCTCGCTCAGCAGCCCGACATCGTTCCGGAGGGTCAGCAGCCGTTCGAAGAGTTCGGTGGCCTCGCTTGACCGGCCGAGCCCCAGCAGTGCGTCCACCAGCCAGAACGAGCATGCAAGGAACACGCCCTCATCGCCCGGCAGGCCGTCGTGTCCTGATTGGGTGCGGTAGCGAAGGACCAGGCCGTCGTCGGTGAGCCGTCGCTGGATGGCGTCAACCGTGCCCGCCACATGCGGATGCCGGTGTGGCAGGAAGCCGACGCGTGGGATCAGCAGTAGGCTTGCATCCAGCTCCTTGCTTCCGTAGGACTGGACGAACGTATTGAGCTCGTCGTCGAACCCCTTCATCATGACGTCCTTGTGGATCTCTGCGCGGAGGGCCGCCCAGCGGCCGTCGGGACCGGGAAGGCCCGAAGTCCGGACGGCCTTGACCATCCGGTCCGCCGCCACCCATGCCATGACCTTCGAATGCGTGAAGTGGCGGCGAGGCCCGCGCATCTCCCAGAGCCCGTTGTCGGGTTGGTCCCACGCCCCTTCCAGGTACTCCATCAGGGCGACTTGGATGTCCCAGGACGTGTCCACGGCGCCGGGCGGGGACGCTGCCCGGGTGAGCGATAGGCCATCCAGGACTTCACCCCACACGTCCAGTTGCAGTTGCGGGGCCGCGGCGTTGCCTGTGCGGACCGGTTTGGAGTTCTCGTACCCCGCGAGCCAGGGAATATCGGCTTCCGGCAGCCGCCTGGCGCCGTCGAGTCCATAAACAATCTGCAGTTCAGACGGGTCCCCTGCGATTGCCCGCAGCAGCCACTCCCGCCAAGCCGATGCTTCCTCCGTGTAGCCGGCGGCAAGAAGTGACTGCAAGGTCAAGGTTGCATCCCGCAGCCAGCAGTAGCGGTAATCCCAATTCCGCGGGCCACCCAACTGCTCCGGCAGCGACGTCGTAGCGGCAGCGACGATGCCTCCCGTGGGCGCGTACGTCAAGGCCTTGAGCGTGATGAGGGACCGCTCCACCGGCTCTTTGTACTTGCCTTCCATCTCGCTGTGGTCGATCCACTGCCGCCAGAAAGACTCTGTGGCATCGAGGGCCCTGAGGGGATCGATCCTGCGCGGTTCCGGTTCGTGGCTGGGCGCCCAGCGCAGCACGAACGGAACGCGCTCACCTGCCCGGACCGTGAACTCGCTGATGGTGCGCCTGTCCTGGCCCTTCAGCGGGGCGTGGGTGGTGAGATAGGCGGAGTCCGGGCCGGCTACGGCACTGACACCGTGCGTGCTGTGGCGAACCCACGGCACCACGCGTCCGTAGTCGAAGCGCAGGATCAACTCGCCGCGCATGGCCACCTCGCCGGACAAGCCCTCGACAATCCTTACCAGGTCCACGGCGTCGTCGCGCACGGGCATAAAGTCAGTGACGCGGACAGCCCCGCCGTCCACTTCCCATTCGGTTTCGAGGATTAGCGTGTCAGGGCGATACCGGCGCCGCGTGCAGTTGGCGTCACTGTCCGCCAGGGCGGCCGGGGTAAGGATCCAGCGACCCGCTTCAGGGGTGTCCAGCAACGCTGCGAAGCAAGCCGGTGAATCGAACCGCGGCAGACACATCCAGTCGATTGATCCGCTGCGGGCCACCAACGCCGCCGTGTTCAGGTCCCCGATGATGGCGTAGTCCTCAATCCTGGCCATGGAATCAGATCCTTCAATCGGGCGGCGTCGAGTATGCCCTGACCGTACCCCTTTAGGGGCCGGGCCTCAACGGATGCTCCGGCTGAGGCCGTCGAGAATCAGGTCCAGGCCGAAGTCGAATTCGTCGCCGAAGTCGTAGCCGGGTTTGAGGACATGCTCGACGGCGATCTCCACCATGTGCGGGTACTCTCCCGTTGAGAAGCGCTCAAGGATGGGATTGGTGATTTCTGCCGCGGTGCCGCGGCCTTCGAAGGGAAGCGACGCTTCCTGGACAGCGAATCCGTAGATGTAGCTGTCCAGGAGCGCATACGCATGGGCCGTCATCCGGACCGAGAAGCCGGCAGCCCTCAGCGTGGCCAGGGTTGCCTCGTGGTGCATGAGCGTTGCCGGGCCGGGCGAAGACCGGCTCTCCACGAGTCCTACCGCCCAGGGGTGGCGTTTCAGCGCGGACCTCATGGCATGGGCGCGCCGGTGCATTTCTTCTCGCCAGTCTCCGTCGGCTGAGGGGAGTTCGATTTCGCTGAACACCATGTCCACGATCCCGTCCAGGATCTCTTCCTTGTTGGCCACGTAGTAGTACAGCGACATGGGTTTCGTGCCCATGCGTTGCGCCAATGTCCGGATGGTCAGGGCGGCAAGGCCGGATTCATCGGCAAGTTCCACGGCGCAGCTGAGCACCCTTGCGCGGCTGAGCGGAGGCCTCTCGGCGGTGGACGGCACGGAATCTCCTCTGGACAACTCGGTTTAGTACATTGTACGGTAGCCCTGCTAGTACTTTGTACGAAACCAACGCCCCACAACTTTAACCCCCTTCGGGTCCCTAAATCTCCGGAAAGGAATCGGCCATGAGTACTGGTCGGCAAGCCAAGGAAAAGTCCGTTACGAACCATCGCGGGTCGGGGACGCCCACCATGAGGGCCGTCCTGCAGGAGGGCTACGGCAGCGCGGACGTCCTGCGGGTAGGCAGCATCACCCGCCCGGCCATCGCTCCCGATGAAGTGATCATCCGGGTTCACGCCGCCGGGCTCGACCGGGGGACCTGGCACATCATGACCGGGCTGCCTTACGTACTGCGGTTGGCCTTCGGATTCCGCACTCCAAAGAACCCGGTTCCCGGCCTGGACCTTTCGGGGACAGTGGAGGCCGTTGGAGCCAAGGTCTCGCGTTTTGCGGTCGGCGACCAGGTCTTTGGTGTCGGAAAGGGCTCCTTCGCGGAATTCGCCTCAGCCCGCGAACGCCAACTCGCCCATAAGCCGGCAAGCATCACTTTTGAACAAGCGGCGGTGGTTCCCGTGTCGGCTTGCACGGCCCTTCAGGCACTCCGCGCCGCGGGCGTGGATCCTGTTGCGGCGGGCTCGTCCGCAGGAAAGCGCGTTCTGGTCACCGGGGCCTCGGGGGGAGTGGGCAGCTATGCAGTCCAGTTCGCCAAGGCAGCGGGAGCTGACGTGACTGCCGTCTGCAGTGCCGGGAAGGCCGATCTTGTCCGGTCGCTCGGTGCGGACCACGTTATCGATTACGCCATCCAGGACTTCGCAAGCGGCCCCGTTCGGTACGACGTAATCGTAGACATCGCGGGAAATCCCTCCCTCAAACGACTCCGCGGGGCACTCACGCCCACCGGGACGGCCGTCATCACGGGCGGGGAGGAAGGTGGATCCTGGACCGGAAGCCTGGACCGGCAGTTCAGGGCTCTCGCGTGGTCGTGGTTCATCCGCCAGAAATTGACCATGGTGATCGGTTCGGAGGGCTGGGAGGACCTTGCGACGATCTCCGGACTGCTTGAGGCGGGGACGATTGTTCCGGCCATCGACCAGACCTTTCCCTTGGAGCAAGTGCCGGAGGCCATGCGTTACTTCGATGCCGGTAAAGTGCGGGGGAAGATTGCGATAACCGTCGGTCCTTGGCGGGCACAATGAGGAACACAATCTCTGGCGGGCCACACCTTCGGTAAGTATGCTTACCATATCGCTCGGCCCAAGTTCTTCTGACCATGGCCGATCGGCAGAGAGGAGCACGTCATGAGAATAGGTTCTTCCATAGCCCTGATTGCCGTTGGAGCAATCCTGGCGTTCGCACTTGCCCCGGGAATCATCCCCTTCGTCGACCAAGTACTCATTGGCTACATCCTGATGGTGGTGGGCGTCCTCGGCCTGATCGTCTCCATCATCATGACAAACCGGACGCGGCGCACGGACACGGTAGTGGAGCGGCGGACCGCTCCGGACACCATTGTCGAACGCCGCACGGACATCTAGCAGTACGTTGGTCAACTAACCCAACCGCCGTTTCAGGCGGGAAAAGCGCACGACGGCGGCAGGTCGCCGTCGTGCGCTTTCTTGCGTCAGCCGCTGGGCACCTTCTGACTCCAGCGGCGGGGGCCAGGGCGAATGGTCGGTGGCCTACGCGAGGGATAACGTGAACGAGAGCACGAACCCCGCCGCGGTGCTCAGCGCAACTGCAGGGCCGCCGTGCTCATAGGCTTCCGGCATGAGCGTGTCGGCCAAGGAAGCGATCACTGCGCCGGCGGCGAACGCCAGTGGCAGGGAGATGGTCTCCGGTTCGGCTGAGGAGAGCGGACCCGCACCCAGCACCACGGCTGCCACCAGCAACACCGCGCACATAGTCCAGAGCAGCATCGTGGAACCGGTCGAGCGGCCCTGGCTACGCATCGATGATGCGCCCACCAAGGCCTCGGGCAGGTTGGACACGAAGATCGCGGCCAGCAGCGCCAGGCCGCCGGAGCCTTCCGTCAGGGAAATGCCCAAGGCTACATTCTCCGGAACGCCGTCCAGCGTCACCGCTGCGAGCAATGCCATCCCGGCGGCGCCGCGGGTTGAAGCGGACGTGGCCCTCTTGTCGGAAGCCGCGGCGTCGGTGTCCAGTTTGGCGCTGCCCTTGTACTCGTCCGCCGGGACGGCCTTCTTTCCGGGCTGCGCCCAGCGGTCGAGCAGTGCGCTCAGTGCCGTGAAGACCACCGCCCCGACGACGAGCCCGATCGCGGCGCGGATGATCCCACCCTGCTCGTACGCATCCTCGAACAATTCGAAGGTCAGTGCCGTGATGAGGGATCCGGCAGCAAAGGATAGGAGGATGGCCAGGAGTCGCTTCGGTAATTCAAAGCGCACCCCTATCAGGGCCCCGATGATCAGTGCGCTCGAGGCAATCAAACCGAACCACAGAGATGCCATCACAGCGTCAGTATAGAAGCTTGCCGGGGAAGAAGTAAGGAACCTGACCTTCGGTTAACAGTGCGCGCATCAGGGCCTGGCAGTAGCCATGGGCGGCAAAATCAATACTGAAGTTGGACGTCGAACTCGTTCGGGTGGCGCCCGGTAGAACGCGCGGCGGCGCTGAGCACGGCGTCAGGTGCGCTGTCCAGGCTCGTGGCGTGGACCACCAGGTCCGGCAACTGAAGGATGTGAAGTTCAAACCAGCTGTCCGCAGCAAGTGTCACGATCGCCGTGAGCGTGGTGACATCAGTCCGGGATGCCTCCGTCAGTCGGGGACGGGAGCCAACAAGGGTGAGCGACATGCTGACCTCCAGGGCGCCGGAGCGAAAAGGCCAACTGCTTGACTGAGCCGAGCTTACAGAAAGTGGCATGAGCCATGTCAATAACCATGCCTAATATTTCCGCCGTTCGCGGCCGCCGGTTGTTCCGGCCGGGGTCAAGCCTCCACGTCAACCGCGAGGCGCTCGCCGTTGAAGTACTCGAGGCGCCAGCCGTCCGAAACGTGATGGTGGGCCAAATTCAGCACGGCGTTGTGGACGCTCTCCAAGGTACGGCCGACAGCGCGGCTCAAGGTGAGTCGGATCAGCGTTCCATGGGCAACCACCAGCACGCGCTTGCCCGCGAACTCCTTGGTAAGTTCATCCAAGGCAGCCATTCCACGGGCGGCCGCGTCGTCGTCGCTTTCGCCGCCGCGAAATCCGCCGGGAGTACGCAATGCATCAAGTTCAGGACCCGCTTGCAGGCCCTCCGCAGCCCCAAAACTGCGCTCGGTAAGTTCCGGAACGCGCCTGGCGACACTGAGCCCGAGGCCTTCCGCGATAAGGTCGGCGGTCTCGGCTGCACGGCTCAGGGGCGACGACACGATGGTGTCCCATTCATAGCCGGACAGGGCAGCGACGGCATCGCGGGCCTGTCCACGGCCGATATCGTTCAACGGTATGTCCGTAGCTCCCTGCAACCGGCGCTCTGCGTTCCAATCGGTCTGGCCATGGCGGACGAGGGCGAAGGTGGTAAGGGTCATGCCTTCTATTGTGCCCTGCTTCGAAAGTAGCCATTTGCCGGAGACGCTTCAATCGCAACCGCTTCCGCCGCGACCCGCCCGCTTCCGCCGCGACCCATGGTGTGGGCAGGGGAAGAAGCCTATAGTGAAAGGGTCATCGCTGATGCAGTCCGGCACCGTCACTTACCTAAGAGGTTGCCATGACCCAGCATGATTTATCCCGCTTTATAAGAGAGTGCCTCGTGTACGAGGACGACACCTCTGAAGGCCTGGATTTCGATACTTTATATGGCCTCTACATCAGTTGGTGCCACTTGGCCGGTGCTGCTCCGGTTTCGGATGGAGCCTTCGGCGCCGCGCTCACGCGCAGGGGCCTTCACCGTGTCCGCCACGTGGATCATCGGGCCTACGCAGGGCTGCGGATGGTTGGTCCGGCCGCCCGCGACTATGTGCTGCACACCGACCCTTGCTGGTCGTCAAGAAACTGAGGGGGCGTCCAAGGGCCAAGGCTAAATCGGGGCGGAACGCAGCAAACACGCCCCGTTCCGGCAGGGTAAGCCGGGCTTGTCCTGTCGAAGTGGAGTAGCGGCACCAAGTGTGCTGGGATGAGGGAAAGGGATTTCTCATCCCGCGGAAGCAACGTGCAGGGAAATGGAGAGCGGTCATGGATACTGAGTTACCGCTGGCCGATGAGTTGGCCGCAGTATTTGCCCGTGCAACCAATATGCTCCTCAGCGAGGAGACCGTCTCCAATGCTCTCAACCTCATCACCGAGGCAGCTGTACTGGCCGTAGACGACGCCTCGGGTGCAGGGGTGTCCCTCATGGACCCGGATGGCAGCCGGAGCAGCACGGCTTCCACCAACAGCCTTGTGGCCCAGGCCGATTCGCTTCAATACGAACTGGGCCAAGGGCCGTGCCTTACGGCGTGGGCCTCCGGCGAGCCGGTCAACGTTGAAGACGTGAGGGCTGACAGCAGATGGCCGGAATGGGGAGTGGCTGCTTCCGATCTGGGGCTCCGCTCGTGCGTTAGCGTTCCTTTGTTGTCAGGAGACCTTGCGTTTGGCGCCATCAAGATTTACTGGGACCGTCCCCGGTTCGCTTCTCCGCGCCTCATCCGTCTGGTGGAGATGCTCGCAGCCCAGGCTTCGATCTTCCTGCTCAACATCCAATCCCGCGAGAAGGTGGCGATGCTGAGCGATCAGCTCAAGATTGCGTTGTCACAGCGCGACATCGTGGGGACAGCCAAAGGCATTGTGATGGCCAGGCAGGGTCTGAGTGAGGGGGAAGCGATTCTGTACCTCATCACCAGGTCCAACAATGAGGGCCGGCCGTTGGGCGCGATTGCACAGGATGTCGTGGATGCCTTGCCGGGGCTTGGTTCTTGACCGGGGGTGAACCATGGCCGTCGCTGGGAACGAAGACGAACAGCGCCGACGCTTCCGAATAGCATATGAGGCCGCGGACCTGGAGCTTGAGCAGGTGTGGATGGAGTACTTCAGCATCGGCGGAATGTCAGGCATGGTTGAAGTCCAGGCTTATGTCTACGGCGCTATGAGCCTTCCCCAATTGGAGCGCGATCTGTTGGCCCATGCATTGAATCAGCATTTGGATGCTATGGGCGTCAATGGCCATCGTGCCTTCTATAGCCACGAGATACGGAACGATAACGGGGATCATTCGGCTGGCTGAAGAGTTGTTTTCAGCATCTACAGAGTAGCCGCGAGGACTACTAGCATTGAGCTGTGGAAACGGATGAACAGAACGAGGACTTCCAACGACTCCACCAGCTCGTGGCTGGAACTGACGACATCAAGGGTTTCCTGGATGGCACCACGCGTTACGCAGCTACCACGCTGAGCCGTGCCACCGGTTCCCGCATCGAATGTGCAGTAACCCTCCACCGGCGCAAGCGCGCCGTCACCATCGCGGGAAGCAGCGACGAAGCCATTCTCTTGGACGGCATCGAACAGGCGTTGGGCGACGGTCCGTGCATGGAGGCCCTGCGGATTCTTGAGCCCGTTCTGTTGGACGACGTTCGTACCGACAAGCGATGGCCACGTTACGCAGAGGCGCTCGAATCTGCCGGCACCCGCAGCGTTCTGGGAATCCCCCTTTCCCTGGGTCAAGACGCTTCAGGAGCGCTGAACTTCTTCGCACCCGAACCTGGTCTTTTCAGCAGGGAGGCCATTGAGGAAGCCGCGATCTTCGGGGACATGGCCGGCCAAGCCATGAGGCTCGCCTTGCGCATCGCGGCCGCGGACCTGCTTGCCGAAGACCTGAAGGCCGCCATGGAGCGCAGGACAGCAATAGACCTGGCATGCGGCATGATCATGTCCCAAAGCCAATGCACCCAGGAAGAGGCCTTCGCTTTTCTCCTCAAGGCTTCCCAGCACCGTAACGAGAAAGTCCACGACGTCGCCGAAGGCATCATCAGGGGACGAGCGGGCGGGGCAGTTACCACGTTCTTTGACGACTGAAAGCCCGACGGCGGCAGGTCGCCGTCGGACGCTTTGTTGCGGTGGGTGCCGCTGGACATTTACTGCCTGCCGGCGTCATGGACGGTGCGGCCGCCCACCACCGTTAGCAGGACCCTCGCATCGAGCAGCGTTGCCGGGCTTTCTGCGGCGAGGACGTCGGTATCGAGGACCACAAAGTCTGCGTAGAGGCCCGCAGCAAGGCGCCCTATCTCATGATCCGCGCCGCACGTCCACGCCGAATCCCGGGTGGCATGTTCGATCGACTCCGCAAGGGGCAACGCAAAGTCCGGGATGTTTGTCCCGGCCGAGGGGTCCAGAGCCGAGGCTCGAGTTGCCGCCACATACATGTTGGGCAGCGGCGCATGGGGAGACGTGGGGGAGTCGGTGCCGAAGGCCAGCCGAGCGCCGGCGCCTGTGATCCACGGCCACGGGAAACCGCGATCCACCCGCTCGTCGCCCAGCTTGGCGCACCAGTTCTCGCTGATTGCGGGGTCGGCGTGGACCGGCTGCATGCTGGCCGTGATACCCAACGAGGCGACGCGATCGACGTCGGCCCTGTCCACGAGTTCCAGGTGCTCTATCCGGTGCCGGCGTTCGCGGGGTCCGTTCACGGCCACGGCGTGTTCCACGGCGCCGATCGCGATCCGCACGGCCTCGTCACCAAGCGCGTGCATGGCAACCTTGAGTCCCGCAGCGTCCGCCGCTGCCACCACGGGTTTGAGCTCGTCGAGGCTCCAGATCGGAGCGGCGTTGCTGCCATCGGCGTACGGCATCCCCAAGGTGGCAGTGCAACCGTCGATGGTGCCGTCGATGATGACCTTGATGCCCACCACCCGCAGGAAGGGCGATGAACTCCCGCCAGCAAGATCGGCCGCACGTTTCACCTGCGCGAGGTTTCCCCCGGTGGAGCCTGTGTTGTTCACGCGCCAATAGGCGATGAGCCGGCTGGTGAGCGTGCCGTCCTTGTCCGCCCGCTGGAACGTCTCCAGATCCTGCTCGTTGAATCCCATGTCGCATGCGGTCGTCACGCCGGATTCACGGTAGGCACGCTGCACCGCGGCCAGGCTCACCTCGTGGTCATCTTCGCTGGCTTGGGCATCCAGGAAAGGGAGCACCATGTCGTAGAAGGCGTTTTCGTCAATGTAACCGGTGGCGTGCCCCTGTGCGTCACGTCGGATGGTGCCGCCGTGCGGGTTCTTGGTTTCAGCCGTGATTCCGAGTTCAACCAAGGCCGCAGTGTTGACCCAGACAGAGTGGAAATCGTAGGCGAAGGCATAGACGGGTTTGTTGGCCACCACGGCATCCAACATCCGGGCACTCGGGACACCGCCCGGGATCGCGCCGTGGAGCCAGCCGGTAGCCAGGATACGTGGACCATCCGGACGCTCCGCATGCCGGGCTGCGATGCGCTGCTGGATTTCCTCCACGGAGGCGGCACCCCACAGGCTCACCTGGCCGAGGGCCTCGCCGGTGCCGATCACATGGGCGTGCCCGTCCACGAAACCGGGGAGAACCAGGCGGCCCTGCAGGTCGGTCGACTCTGTATCGCCTGCCAATCGTTTCGCTGTTGCCGCGTCGCCGACGTAGAGGATCCGTTCACCTTGAACGATCATGGCGTCCGCCCATCGGCGGGTGTCGGCGGTGAAGATCCTGGCATTCGTATAAAGCTGCGTAGTCACGCGATGTGTTCCTTGCTGTGAATTGGTGCTTGCGTTGATGATGCGTCCAAGGCGTCGCCCACATCCAGTAGGAGCCTGTTCTGGAGACCATGGAAGAACCCGCTATCGGGTTCCGGCCAGGTGGATAGCTGCACCATTACGGCATCGGCCTGTGGATCGAGCCAAAGATACTGTCCATGGATTCCGATCCCGGTCACGTTCCCGCGCTCGTTTCCTGTGCACCACCACTGCCGCGTGTAGGAACCCTGCGGGTGGATCCTGCTGAAGGAGGAGCCTGCCATTGCGTCCGTACTTCCACCTGCGAAGATGCTGCGGATCCACTCTTCCGACACCACGCGGCCACCCGGGCCTATGCCGCCGTCGAGCATTATCTGCCCTACGCGGGCGAGGTCGCGGGCGGTGCACGAGACCCCGCCATTGGCAAAACCGAAACCAGTGGAATCCACGGTGATGGTGGCGTCGCGGTCGGCGTCGAGCTTTGACCACAAATGCTTGGAGAGTGCCTCGCTGTAGCGAAGCCCTGACGTCCGCTCGACGATCCATGCCAGGACATCGGTGTTGGCGGAGCAGTATTGGAAGGTGCCCAAGGTGCCGTTGCCCCTGAGGGTCGTGAGGAATTCGTAGGTGTTGCCGGGATCCTCGGCTCGGCGGATGCGCCAGTCGGCGGAGCGGTCGTGGGTTTGGACTTCCGATGCCGGGTCTACATAGTCCTCGCTGTAGTCGATGTGGATGGTCATGTCGAGGACATGCTGGACAGTGACACGGTTCGTGGGTGCGCCGTCGTATACCGTTCCCCGCAATTCCGGCACGTACGTTGTCACGTGGGCCGCCGGATCGATGTCCCCGGAAGCAACCAGTGCCCCGACGACGAGGCTGCACAATGACTTGGACACGCTCATCACCAGATGGCGATCGTCGGGAGCGAAACCCTGGCGGTAGTACTCGGCGAGGACCTGGTTGTGGCGCAGCACCAGGAACGCGTCGGTGTACGTCGCTTCGAGCCTTTCCAGCAGGTTGGGAACCCGTGGGATCAGGGCGTCGAGGCGGTTGGTAGCCGCCTCCGGGGCGGCCGGAAAACGGCGGGTGACTGCCGCCGTCGGGAGCAACTCGCCAAGGTGGGCGAAGGACCATCTGTTGTGAGGCGCCTCTTGCCAGGTGTCCACTGTTGGCTGACCGGCCGGGGCGCCGGGGTAGCGGGCGGGGTGTGCTGCGGCTGTTGCTGTACCGCTCATGCGCGGACTCCTTCAAGGACCCGGGTTCCGTGGGCTTTTGCTGCGATTCCGGTCAGGGCGACATAGACGGCGGCGGTGACCAGCATGGAGACGGGAACGGAAAGGTCGATGCCACCCATGGCGCCGGCGATCGGGCCCGTCCACCATCCGTTGGTGAGGAAGAGTGACGCGACGCCGGCACCCAGCACCACGGCCAACAGCCCGGGGATGTGCCAGCCTCCGCTGTACCAGAACGGGCTGCCGGGCTTTTCGTTGAAGAGCTCGCTGCCGTCGTAGCGGTTTCGGCGGCGGATGACGTCGGTGGCGAAGATCGCCATGGTGGGTCCGGAGACAAGCACCAGTAGTTGAAGCATCAGGTTCACCGCTTCCAGGAGGCTGGTGGACATCACGAGGTAGATGGTGAGTCCGGTGCCGATGGCGCCCACAACCACGGCCGACGGGATGCGGCGGATGGGAACGCCGATGGATTGGAACGCCATGCTCGCCGTGTAGGTGGTCATGCCGTTGAGGGAGATGGTGTTGATGATGACGCCGATGACGAAGACGGGACCGAGCCAGGCGGGGAGCAGGGCGAGGAGGGCCGACTCGATGCCGGGATCCATGGCGGCGGAGTCGATGCCTGTGGCGAGGAGCGCACCCACGGTGGTGAAGAGGGCACAGGGAAGTGCGCCGCCAAGGGCCGTGGCGGCGATGATGCGGGACGGCTTGGTGGATTCGGGGAGGTAGCGGGCCATGTCCGGGCTGTTCGAGTAGGACAAGGGCGTGGAGGCCAGGATGGCGAAGCCGATGCTGACAGCCGACCACAGCGCAGCACCCTCAAGAGGCTCCGCAGCCGCGTAGTTCCAGTTCACGTGGGGAAGGATGAAAGCGGTGACCAGCAGGAAAATGCCCAGGAGCACCACGGCCACGTACGGGTAGCTTCGCAGGATCAGGCCGTGCCCGAAGACGGCCACGAGCACCGTGATGGCCGCAACCACGATCGTGACCAGCACCGGGCCGGCGACGGGATCGGCGTAGCCCAGCTGCGCTACGAGCTCGGCTCCCATGAACGAGGAAGCGAGCCAGTTGAGGGCCAGGAACACGGCCGAGATGAACCAGCCGAAGAAGGCCACAATGACGCGGTTGCCACGGATACCGTAGATGGCGCGCGTAATGACCGAGCCGGACGTTCCTGCGGCGGGACCGCTGATGGCAATGATGCCGGTGAAGATCCACGGCAGGCTTCCCGCAATGATGACCAGGAACGCTTGCCACAGCTCAAGGCCGAGCAGGATCATGGACGCGCCCACCGTGAAGTTGAGGACACTCACGTTGGGTGCTGCCCAGACAGGGAAGAGATCCCGGGCCCTGCCGCGGCGCTGGGAGGAGTCGATGAGCTCGATGCCCCGCGTTTCGGGATGGCCCAAGGGCTCCGGGTAGCTGACTGCTTCAGTCGTGTGGGGATGGGACAAGGGTGTTCCTCTCGGAGTGTTCCGCCCACAACGCTGTAGCGGAACTTGCGGATGCTGGAGGCATTGCTCTTGGTGGGCTGGTTAGTGGTCGCTTGCTTATTGGTCGATCGACCAATGGGATATTGGTCACTAATCCAATAGACTGTTCGCCATGGTGTCAAGCCCTGCAGCCCAAAGAGTCCGAAAACTGCCGGAAGAGCGCCGCGAAGAGATTCTCGCGGAGGCCGCTGCCATCGCCCTCGGAGAGGGGCTCGAGAGGATCACCCTCCGCGCCGTTGCCGACCGCTTGGGCGTGCGGCCCGGACTCATCAGCCACTACTATCCCGCTGCGGAGGACCTGGTCATCGCGGCCTTCGTCCGGGCGGTTTCCGAGGAGCGGGAAGAATTATTTCCCGACGACGGCACTCCCCTCGCGCGCATGGCCCACCTGGTGGCGCGCATCGAGGGCAATGGAGCCTTTGAGCTCACGAGGCTTTGGCTCAACGCGCGTCACCTGTGCCGCTTCAGTCCGGCGCTCGCCGAGGCGCTGCAGGCGCAGGAATATCTTGACCGGACGCGGCTCACGGCTCTTATTGAAGACGGCGCGGCCTCGGGGGACTTCATGGTGGAGGATCCCTTTGCAGCCTGTATCCGGATCCTTGTTGCCATCGATGGCGTGGGCGCCTACGTCAACAACGTGGGCTCCTTTGATTACCCGGCCTTCACGAGGTTTGTGACGGACGTTTGCGAGTGGTCCCTCGGCGTGCCTGCCGGCAAACTTCGGGCGGAGGTGGATATCCGGGAAGAGTCATGACAGCCTTTGTGTGATCCGGCACATTTCCCTTGCGGGTCAATACTAAGTATCCTGATAACTTATCTGGTGAATCCGGATGATGCTGTTTGACGCAGGATTGCTCAGGCCGCAGTGGTGTTGCTGAAGAAGGCAGCCGCGTGGCTATCGTGAAAGTATGATCGGCGGCGTTGCCTGGTAGCGGTGGACAGTAGTTGGGTCCCCGGCACCCAGGTGGGCCTGAAGGGCGTGACAATTCGTGGGCAACAACGACGAGACCGTGGACTCCCGCGGCCCCGGGACCAGTGGTGCCACCATCGGCGACCGGTATCAGCTGGGAACCGTGCTGGGCCGTGGCGCAATGTCTACCGTGTACCGGGCAAAGGACCTGCTGCTCGGCAGGGAAGTGGCAGTCAAACTGTTCCTGCCCGGCTCCGGCGATGAATCCTTCCGGGTGCGCCAGGAAACTGAAATGAGGCTCCTCGCAGCCTTCGACCACCCCGGTTTGGTGGCGGCCTTCGACGCGGGCGTTGACACCCGCAATGACGAGGAACGGGCGTACCTCGTCATGGAACTCGCTCAGGGCAGGGACTTAAGGGCTGTATTGTCCGAGGGACCCCTCAGTGTCCCCGAGACGAGCGCGATTGGCACCCGATTGGCCGGCGCACTGGCACAGGTGCACGAACACGGAGTCATTCACCGGGACATCAAACCAGCCAACATCCTCGTTTCTGATGAGTCCGGGCCGGCCCAATCCGTGAAGCTCGCGGACTTCGGGGTTGCACTTGTCATGGACGACAACCGGCTCACGGCCACAGGTTTTACCGTTGGGACGGCCCAGTACCTCAGCCCGGAACAGGCCCAGGGCCTGCACCTGACGCCGGCGAGCGACATCTACTCCCTGGGCCTTGTGCTCCTGGAATGCCTGACCGGCAAGGCCGAATACCCTGGAACCCCAGTAGAGACTGCCTCAGCCCGCCTGCACCGGGCGCCGGAGATCCCCGAGGACCTTCCCAGTGGCTTGCGTGGTCTCCTGCGGGCAATGACGGACATGGATCCCGAAGGGCGTCCGAAAGCAGCGGATGTTGAGGATGTGCTTGCAGGGCGACGCAGGAAGCTCCCGCCCGGCGCGACGGCCGTTCTGCCGGTCCTGGCGCCGCCGCAGGCCGGGCTTGCCGAACAGCCGCAGCCCGCGCCGCCGCAGCCCGCGCCGCAGCAGCCGGAGCCCACCGAACAGCCGGAGCCCGCCGCGCAGCGGGAGCTTGCCCACCTTGCGCCGGCAATGGCGCCGCACGCGGCTTTCCCACACAATTCACCACGTTCGTCGGCGCCGCTCTCTTCGCAGTCAGCGGGACTGCCGTCCCGTGCGGAGCGCAGGCGGCGCACGTCCGCAGCCGGGACGTTCGGTAAGCGGCATCCGCGGGTTGTGGGTGGAGTAGTGGCCGCTGCCGTCACTGTTCCCGTTGCGTTGGCCTTGCTTGTCCAGAACGGCGTGCCTTCGGAAAGGTCAGCCGAGCCCACCCAACCGGTGGACCCGAAAGTCTCCATCGCCGAATCCCAGCCGAGCGCGCCGACTGCGCCGATTGAGACGGCGCCGGCCGATGCAGTTCCCGCCGACGCGGTCAACGTTCCCGAAACCGGGCAGACCACCATCGTTCCGGTGCCCGTGCAACCCGTCCCTGCCCCCGCCGACAATGCCGGAAACGCGCTGCCCGGCAAGGACCTTGCGGTTGAAAAGAGCGACGGGAAGAGCGAAACGAAGTCCGAGAAGGGTAAAGGCAACGGCCGCGACTGAGCCGCCGCAAGCGTGGCAGTTTCCGGCACCAGAGCAGTCCAAGCCTAGGTGACAAGCGCACGACGGCGGCAGGTCGCCGTCGTGCTTTACCGGCACCTTGGCTGCGCCTGAGCCTAGAACCCTGCGGGGAAGCTGACCGCCACGGTTAGTCCGCCGCCGGGAGTTTCGGACAACGTGAGTTCGCCGCCGTGGGCCTTGGCGATGCTGCTGCAGGTGGCCAGGCCGAGGCCGGTTCCCGGGCCGTCGCCTTGACGGCGAAGGCGCACGAGCGGTTCCAGGACCTTGATGCGGTCCTCGGGGCTGATGCCCTTGCCGTTGTCGGCGACGTAGACGGTGGCGCCGTGGTAGTTGGAGACGCCGCTGATCCGGACCCGAAGCTCGCGCTCAGGGCTTCGGTAGTTCATGGCGTTGGAGAGCAGGTTCTGCAGAAGCGTGCGGAGCTGGCCGGGGTCGGCTTGGAGGATGAGGTCGTTGACGTCCACGAAGCCGTGGTCATGGATACCCAGATCCTGGGCAACTTCTTCAGCCGTCTCCTTGAGGGAAACCCGCGCCGGGTGGATGCCGCCGCCCACTCGTGAGTAGTTCAGGACGTCCTCCAGCATGGCGAGCATGCGGCGGCCGCTGGCTCCAATGCGGTCCAGGTATTTGGCTGCTGTGCTGTCTGCTTGGAGATCGGGGTCGTCCTCCACCAATTCCACGTAGCCCAGGATGGTGGTCAGCGGGATGCGGAGGTCGTGGCTGACGCGCCCTGCGAAACCGGCGAGCTTCGCGTTGCTGTCTCTGAGTTCGGCGTACGTCCGGTCCAGCTGAACCGTCCTGTGCTGGAGTTCCAGGAGTTCCACCACCTGCTTGGCCAAGACCTCCAGCACGCCGATCTGTTCCGGTGTGAGTTCCTTCGGCTTGTCCGAGAAGACGCAGAGAGTTCCGGGAACGAAGCCCGACTCTGTCTGCAGGGGGACGGAGGCGTAAAAGCGGACGTTGCCTATTTCCCCGGTGACAAACGGGTTGTCGGCAAAGCGCTGGTCCAACGTAGCGTCCGGTACTACGGTCTTCTCCCGCGAAAGGAAAACCTTGGCGCACATGGAATCCTCGCGCGAGCACACACCGGGGTCCACGCCCCACGCGCCGATCTGGTGTTGGTGTTCGGCGCTGATGATGTTGACTACGCCATACGGGGCGTCGCACAGTTCGGTGGCCAGGCGTACGAGGTTTTGCAGCGCGCCCAACACGGCAGTGTTCGGCAGCAGCCTGGAGTCCTCGCCCGGGTCCAACCCGTACTCCCGCAGTTCCAGGTCCCTGCTGAGATCATCCGTGAAGGTGAGCTGCCCTTTTGCGCCCGTCATTAATCATGTCCCCCAAGCTTCTTTAGGATTCCTTGCCGATGATACCTGCAGGTGGGACGGGTTTCGGTGTCACGTGGGAGTCTTGAGTGGTGGGAGGAGGCAGGAGGCTAAGCCGTGAAGGCCAGGTCCTCAGCCCTCACCTGGAACTGCAGTGTTTCTCCACGGGAGATCCGCAGCGCCTCGGCCACGGCACTGGACGCCATGCGCTCCAGTTCATTGCCCAACGACCCCGCGACATGCGGTGTGAGCAGCACGTTGGGGTGTGTGTAGAACCGGGATTCAGCGGGGAGAACCCACGGAGTGGTCACGTCCAGGACCGCATACAGGTCGCCTCGTTCCACGCGTGCCAGCAACGCGTCCTGGTCCACCAGTTCGCCGCGGGCGGTGTTGATGAACGTTGCCCCCGGGCGCATGCGGGCGATCTGTCCGGCGTCGATGAGGTTCTTTGTAGAGGGCAACGACGGCGCGTGGAGGCTGACGACGTCGGACGTCGCCATCAGTTCGTCCAGACTTAGGAGCTCGACGCCGAGAATGGCAGCTTCGTCGGGGCTAAGGTAGGGATCCGCCACAGCAACGTCCAGCTCGTAGCCGGCCAGGAGCCGGATGACATGGCGGCCGATCTTGGAGGCGCCGATGATGCCGACGCGCTTGCGGTAGTTGCCCATGTCCGGGAAGAGCTGTTCGGGCAGGACGTCGGACCGCGTGGTGTGCAGTGCGCGGGCGATCTGCAGGACCCTCTTGTTGGCCAGGACAATCATCGCCACCGTGTACTCGGCCACCGGGATGGCGTTGGCGTCCGCAGCGGAACTCACCATCACCCCGCGTTCCCAGCAGGCATCGCCGATGTGGTGTTTCACGCTGCCGGCAGCATGCAGGACGTAGCGCAGCCTGGGAGCGGCATCCAAGACAGCATCATCGATCATGGGGCAGCCCCACCCGGTGATGAGGATGTCGGTTTCCCTCAGGAGGTCCTGGCCTTCCGGGGAGTGGAAGTCCTGGATCGGCTCCCGGCTGAGCAAATTCAGCGCTGGCTCCAGCGGTTCCAGGCTCCGGGAAGAGAATACTGCCCGCGCGGTGTGGAGCGGCATGGCAAGGGCAACATTGAGGCTCATTTAACACTTCCTGCCGTGAGGCCCGACTTCCAGAACCGCTGCAGCATGATGAAAGCAACCAACAGCGGGATCACGGACAACAGCGAGCCCGTGATCACCATGGGCGTGAATTCCGGCTGGGGAATGGCATAGCCCTGCCAGATGGAAATTCCGACGCTCACAGGGAGCAGTTGCTGGTCCTGGAGCATCACCAGGGGAAGCATGAAGTTGTTCCACACTCCCACGAACTGGAAGAGGGCGATGGTGATGTATCCGGGCATCATCATGGGCAAGCCCAGGGAGAAGAAGGAACGGATGGGCCCGGCACCATCCACCCGGGCGGCCTCCAACGTTTCCGCAGGCACGTAGGCAGCTGAGTAAACGCGTGCCAGATAGACGCCGAACGGGTTGCACAGGACCGGGACAAGGATGGCCCAGACCGTGTTGGTGATGCCGAAAACGGAAGCCAGCAGATACATCGGAAGAACGGTGGCCGTATTCGGAATCAGCACACCCACCAGGACTACGCCGAAGAACGAGTCCTTGCCGCGGAACTGGAACTTGTCGAAGGCGTAGCCGGCCATGACGGACACCAGGCCGCCGAAGATCGCTCCGAAGGCGGCGTAGAACATGGAGTTCGCCATCCAGCGAAGGAAAACGCCGCCGTCCTGCCCCAGGACAGAAGCCACGTTCTCGAAGAATGCGGGTTGCCCGAACGCGTAGGCACTTGTGGAGTAGAGATCCGCGGCGTTCTTGGTGGAAGCGAAAAACAGCCACAGCACCGGCAGGACCATGTAGGCGCATCCGAGGATCAGCAGTGCATTCACTGTAAACGTGCTCGCAAACCCGCCATTTCTGCGCCGGGCTCGTCCCGGGGCTGTGCGCGGAAGCGACGTCCGCGGGCGGGACAACGTGGAGGTGCTCATGCTTTGTTCATCCTTGAGCTGAAGCGGGTGACGGCCCAGGACAGCACTGCCGCCATGAGCGCGATGATGATGGAGGCAGCAGCGGCCTGGTTAAGGTTGTGGCGGTTGAAGGCTGCGTCGTAGGCCCACATGTTGGGAACCCAGGTGCTGGTGACGGACGCAGTGGCCTTGGAGATGATTGAGGGCTCGGTGAACAGCTGCAGGGTGCCGATCACAGTGAAGAGCATGATGACGCTGAGGGCGGGCAGGACCAAGGGCAGCTTGATGCTGATGGCCGCGCGGATTTCGCCGGCGCCGTCAACGCGGGCGGCTTCAAGGATTTCCCTTGGAACGGCCTGCAACGCCGTGAAAAGGACGATCACGTTGTAGCCCGTCCACTCCCACACCGCGATGTTCACGATGGATGGCAGGATCATGTGGTTGTCCAGGAAGTTCAATGAGATTCCGCCAGTTTCCAGGACTGAGACGATCGGGCTGACCCCAGGCGTGTACAAGTAGGCCCAGATGAGCGCGGCGATGACACCCGGGACGGCATGCGGGAGGAAAACCAGCAGTTGGAAGAGCTTCCGGGCACGTGCCACTGCGGCGTCGAGCAGGAGGGCGAACGCCAAAGCTCCACCAACCATGCAGGGAATGTAGATGACGCAATACATGGCAAGTCGTCCGATGCCGCCCACGAAGGCTTCGGACTGGAGAACTTGGATGTAGTTGTCCACGCCGACGAAGGCGGTTTTCGCCTCCCCGAAGCCCAGGCCGGACTTCTGCTGCGCGAAGAAGCTCAGCACGATCGAGTAAACCACCGGTGCCACCATGGCGAGCGTGAACACCGTGAAGAAAGGGGTCAGGAACAGTGCGGCGGTGCGGCCACCTGTGCCGGAGAGGGCCCGGGATTTCCGCATGGAAGTGGCAGGCGCTTTAGTGAGTGCCATTGTTGATCTCCTCGCTGGCAGGGCGGCCCGATCAAACGGACCACCCTGCCGGGCGCGGCCTACTCCTTGACGGAGAGGCCGTTCTGCTTGAGTCCGGATACCGTGGCCGTCTGAGCCGTTTCAACGGCGTCGATGACCTTCCCGCCCGTGGTCAAGGTGCCGTAGGCGTCCTTGAGGGCGGTGTTGGTGATGTCCCAGTTGGGGCCCCACTGCCAACCGGGAGTGATGGTGGAGTAAGCCTTGTCGAACACCTCATAGATGTCGTTGCCGAAGTAGCTCGCGTCGAAGGCCTGCTGGGCTACCGGAGTGAGGCCAGGGAAGGCGAGGTAGGCCGAGCCTGTGTTGCCGCGGGCCTTGATAGCCTCGGGGTTGGTGGCAAGGTATTCGATGAACTTCGCCGCAGCCGCCGGGTTCTTGCTGCTCTTGGTGATGTTGAAGCTGGAGCCGCCGTAGAACGCGTCGGCCGGCGTGCCCCAATGGGGAACTTCCGCCGCGATCCACTGGCCTTTTTGTCCGCTGGCTTCCGTACGCTTCTGGATGCCGGTGGCGCTCCAGTTCGCGCCAAGGACACCGACGACGGCGCCACTCGCCAAATCTGCCGACCATTCGTCACTGAAGGACTGCTGGACCTTGACGATCTTCTGGTCGATGAGCTTCTGCCAGTAGGTGGCGACCTTTTGGGTCGGCTCGTCGTTCACGCCGACTTTCCAGCTGTCACCTTCCGTGCCGAACCACTTGGCTCCTGCCTGCCACGCCAGCGCGGCTGTCAAGGCTGCTTCGTTCGGGTTGAAGCTCGCCAAGTGTGCCTCGGGAGCAACTGCCTTCAGTTTCTTGCCGGCTTCCTCGAACTCTTCCCAGGTGGTGGGAACTCCGACGCCGGCCTTGTCCAGCATGTCCTTCCGGTACCACATGATCATGGGCGCGGCATCGTAGGGCAGCGCGTAGGTCTTGTCACCCAGCTGGACCAGTTCCCGGGCCTCTTCGGAGAGCTTGTCCACGGTGGCGGATTTGTCGATCAGTCCGTCCAGGGGCTGCAGTTGGCCGTTGCTGACGAACTGCGGAAGCTGGGCGTACTCGATGGTGGCCACGTCCGGTCCGTTTCCGGCGGTGATGGCAGTGGACAGCTTCGCGTAGCCACCGCCTGCACCGTTCGGGATGGTCTCAAAGGTGACTTGGATCTTGTCCTGGCTGGCGTTGAACGCGGCAGCAACCTTGTCCATGCCTGCCAGCGAGGACCAGAAGGTGATGTTTCCGGAGGGGTCTTCAGTCGGTGCGGGCGTGGCAGCCGGGGTGCTGCCGCAGCCGGTGATCAGGGCAGCGCTGGCCATGAGGCTGGCGGCTCCGAGCAGAAGCTGGCGACGCTTCATTCTGTTCTCCTTTGAAGTTCACGATGCGAAGTCGTTGTGTGCTCTGGGGCACCTTGGACTACGCACCATGAAATCGACAAAAGTGAACATGAGCAATGAAATGAACACAAGTAAACAGTGCTCTACAGCGAGGCAGCCTCCAGGCTGGACATAAGAGTCTTCAATGGTGTCCCTTCATGAGGCGTCTATCGTCCGTGGCCGAAACCTCCCGCAAACTGTTCGCGGACCGATCCCGTGAGTAGATCCACCAGAGCATCGCTGTGGGTCAGTTGCGGATGGTGCCCGGCACCCGGGACCGAGATCAACTCAACATTTGGAAGTGATTCGAGCAGCTCAACCGCGACCGGGGCAATTGGGTCCTCGCTTCCGGTGATGATGCGGACCGGGCCACTGAACCGCCAAAGTGCTTCCTGGAGTTCGGCACGCCACTGATTCGATCCCGCAAGGGCGAGCTGCTCGGCTACCCTCTTGGCGCTGCTTCGCTTGAGGTCGCTGAGACTCGTCTCCACGGCAGCCGTGTTCGCTCCTGAGCCGGTCAGTTGGCGTGACAGCCGGGCGGGGCTGGTGTGTCGCAAGTATGTGCATACGAGCGGTCGCAGTCTGGCCGGGAAAGCCATTGGGGCCTGGAGGAAGAAGGGTGCGATCAATGTTAGGGACCTGACCTGCGCGGGGATCCGGTCAGCTGCGACTACTGCCGCTGCCGCACCGATGGAATGGCCGATGAGATCACTAGGTTCCCCACTCAGCACGGCGGGCAACCACTGTTCCCACTCGTGAACACCTCTTCCGCTGCTGAGGCCGAGTCCGGGCAGGTCTACGACTCGCGCGTTGATGGCCGAAGCTACTTCGGCCCATGTGTCTGCATTGACCGGCAAGCCGGGAAGGACCACCCGGCTGGATCCGGCTGCACCGAGCTCGAATGTCTTCAGGCCGCCAACCTCGACGAACCGCCGGCCCTCGCCCGTGACTGCACCAAACCGATGGGCGGCCAGGTGGTCGGCCCACCGTTCCAGGGACACCAGTACGTCGGGCATCTCGATCCCGTGTCTGTCCGCGAACTCGATGGCGGACGCTGTTGGATAGCGGTCTGCGGACATGAAGGTGAGCGTCTCGGGATCCGCCTTGGTGATCCGCTGCGGGAGCCGCTTGATGACACCGACCGGCATCCTTACCCGAGGGACCTTGGCGCCGAGATGCCGGCCGACGTGCGTGAGTAGGTCCGCCAGCGGCGGGGTGGCGTCGTCGAGAACCCAATAGGCCTCGCCCGCAGCAGCCGGATCGACCGCTGCTGCCGCCATGAAGGCCGCCAGATAGTCGACTGTGACGACCGGCAGGAAAGTCGTCTCGTTTCCGGGAAGCGCGGCCAGGGTGCCGTCCCGGACTTGCGCAATGGTGGTGGCCAGTCCGATGAGCTGGTCGGACTCCCCGGTCACGCTGTCGCCGATCACGGTGGACGGATTGACAATGGTCCAAGGGATTCCGCGCTCCCGGGCCAGGGCTTGGAAGATGGCGTCGGATTCCATTTTTGAGCCTTCGTAGGCGCCAAGTTCCTTGTAGACCGCGGTGCGGTGGTCGTCTGACCAGGGAACAGTTGTCGGGTCCTGTCCGCCGACGCGGTAGCCCGACACGTGGACGATGCGCTGGAGCTTGGGGAGGCCATCGGCGAAGTCCATCAGCTTCTCGACAATGCCGACGTTCGCCCTGCGTGCCTCCTCGGCGGTCATTCCGAACAGAAAGGAGCCGGCGCAGTTGTGGATCTCGGTGATGAACGGGAATGTCGATGGGCCACCAGCGACGATCTCAGGAGCATCGAAATCGACGATCGTCGTGCTGATGCTTCGTGAGAGCCCATGCTCCTTGAGCCATTGCTCGACACGCGCTCCTGACTCGGCGGTCCGAACTGCCGCTGTGACGTTCGCACCGGCCTCGGCAAGGGTCAGGACCAAGTGCCGGCCGATCATTCCCGAGGCCCCGAAGACCAAGGCGTGGCGGGAGTCTTCGAGCGGTGTCATCGTTTCCCCCCAACGGTCTGGCAGCGCTGGTTGATGAGCTCCGCCACGATGTCAGCGGCCGAAACCAAAGGTTGGGTGCTCTGCATGGCGCGGGAGACGATCACCGCCCCCTCAATCGTCGACACGACAACGGTTGCCAGGGACCGGGCCTCGTCGGCTTCAACACCGCTGGCCTCGAGGAGCGCGGACGTCGGGGCGATCCACGATTCAAAGGCGGCGGCGCACGCCTGCCGCAGTCGCTCGCTCTCCGCGCCCATCTCCAGTGTGACGACGGAAACCGGGCAACCCAGCCGGAAGTTGCCCTCGCTGACGATGGTCGTCAGGGCCTCAATCACGGCGCGGGCAACCTCAGCCGCATCGCCCGCGGAAACTGCCGATTCTGCAATCAACGTCTCAAACTGCTTCGCGGCGAGCTCGATCGCCGCCACGCCCAGGCCCTCCTTCCCGTCGGGGAAGTGGAAGTAGATCGACCCCTTTGGTGCTGCGGCGTGTTCGATCACAGCATTCAAGCCTGTACCGCTGTAGCCGCTGGTCTGAATGAGTTGGAGCATGGACTCTGCGAGCCGTGCCTTTGTCAGTTCTCCTTTGTATGCCATGAGTCAATAATAGACCAGTCTACATATTTTGCAGGCCAATCCCGGGGGAACCATCCTTAGTTGCCGCATCCAACAGTTCTCCGAGCGCCGTATCGCCCTCGCTGGTCAGACGCACGGCTCGGCCACTACCGGACGGTTCGACCCAGCACTTCCTTTCAAACGTTGCCAGGAGGGCTTC
The DNA here is from genome assembly GCF_040684895.1 of Paenarthrobacter sp. NPDC089322. Taxonomy (NCBI): domain Bacteria; kingdom Bacillati; phylum Actinomycetota; class Actinomycetes; order Micrococcales; family Micrococcaceae; genus Paenarthrobacter; species Paenarthrobacter sp. NPDC089322. The sequence continues at coordinate 64,538 of NZ_JBFBGW010000019.1, read as the reverse complement.
TGCGGCGGTTCCTGCCAAGTGGTCCCGTCGCTCCGTCCAGTCCAGGCATGGCCGAGTAAAGGCGCGTAGAGATTTTGTGGGAAGCTCGACACCTAGTTGGGTAAACCAGTCATGACCTTCAGCAGTCAGGGTCCAGTTCGCGTCCAGATATCCTTGCCTGTGCATCCCCTCGGTCAGGGCCACGCCAAGACGACCTGCAAGGTGCCGATAGCAAGTACGGGCCTCTCGTAGCGCTTGATCGGCCCGCTGTGCTTGCAGCGACGGGGCTGCCGGATCGATGTGGCCGGAATATGCTGCGAGGGATTCCACGAGGTCGGCCACCGCGGGATCGTGCATGCGCACGTACCGGTGGCGGCCTTGCCGGACTTCCGTGAGCAGTCCTGCGTCCACCAGACGGTGAAGGTGTTCTGTCGCTGTGGGCCGTGAAATTTTCGCGGCTTTCGCCAGCTCTGTAAGCGTCCATGCCCTGCCGTCCAGCAGCGCCCACAGCATCGATGCCCGCGATTCACTGGCCAACAGCGCTGCGGTGCTTGCAAGGTCAGGCCGACTAACGCTATCCATAGCCCAGATTTTAGTTAGCCCACGGTTCGGTCTTGCTCGAACCAAACGAGGGCCAAGATTTTAAGCCATGGACTCCACTGTCGATATCTCACCATCCGTACACTACTTCGGAACTCCCGTGATGCTCCTGAGCACTCTCATGCCTGACGGGGAAACGACCAACGTCACTCCCGTATCATCTGGATGGGCCATAGACGGCACATATGTTCTTGGCCTTGGCAGGGAAGGCCAAGCGCTGCGCAACCTCGAACTATGCGCCGAACTGGTGATCAATCTTCCAACAGCAACATTAGTCGGCGCGATCGAACGTATTGCCCCGACCACCGGGTCCATAGTGGTCCCCGAGTCCAAAAGCGGGGAGTATCGGTACGAGCCGGACAAGTGGAGCCTTGGCGGTTTTGACCCTGTCCCGAGCGATTGCGTTGCCCCGGATCGGATTGCGCAGTGCCCGGTGCAGGTCGAGGCGAGGGTCACTAATCTGACGCCACTCGATGACACGGATGCGGTGAGGATCGTGCACGCACGGATCCTCAAGACGCACGCAGCCGAGTCGATTGTCGTCCCCGGGACATCACACATCGACGTTGACCGCTGGAACCCTCTCTACTACACGTTCCGCCACTACTTTGCACAGGGGCCCAGAGTCGGGGCCAACTTCCGCGCCGAAACTCAGAGCAAGCATCATCGCGTCGCGGGCTGATGATGCCCACGCATCCAACCTCCCGGTTCCAGGGACGTGCGCATTTCCGGTGAACCTAGGAGAATCAGGGGCAGCCGCAGGACTGGCGAATGGCTAGTTCGGGGATGGTTTTGTCGATTGATGTTGGTGTGCCGGGTTCTTTGATGCGTTCCAGCAGCATTCGTGCTGCGCGCCGGCCCAGGGCCTCGCCTTGGGTGGCGACGCTGGTGAGCGGAGGCTCCCAGAGGGCAGCGCCGCCTATGTTGTCGTAACCGATGACACGGGTCTCTGTGCCCAGGCCATGGATCCGCAAAGCGCGGTAGAGGCCGAACGCGACGCTGTCGCTATGACAGATGATGCCGTCCGGCAATGGTCCGGAAGCGATGAGCCGTTCGCCCAGTTCAAGACCACCGGCGCCGGACACCTCGCCCGGCATGTCGGTAAGTGCTGAGGTGTCCAACCCGTGGCGGAGGAGGGCTTCCTTTACTCCGTTAGTTCTATCGGTCCGGGAAAGGATGGCAGGTAGCCCGCCTAGATAGGCGAGGGATTCGCATCCGTGGGTTTCAAGCAGATGGGTCGCAGCCAGCCGTCCACCCACAACATCATCGGCGCCCACGTAGGGGGCGTTGACGTCCTTGAGGTAGCGGCTGACTAGTACGTGTTCCATTCTCCAGGTCCGGAGTTCGTCGATCAGTGATGCGCTTGTTCCGGTTGCCGGGACCAGGGCCAGTCCGGCGACTTGGTGCTCGCGTAGTTTGCGGATGGCGTCGTGTTGGCGTGCCGGGTCGTCCTCGGTGTTGACTAGCAGCGGCAGGTATCCGGAGTCGGTCAGTCCGGTTTCGAGTCCGTGGATGACTTCGCCGAAGAAAGGGCTGGCAATATGGGTCACCACGACGCCGATGGTGTTGGCCGTTTGAGTGCGAAGGGACGCCGCCCCGCGGTTGTAGACGTAGCCGAGAGTGTTCATGGCTTCGGTGACGCGCTGTCGGGTTTGTTTCGAGACGCGCCCGGTTTCCCTCAGGACTAACGATGCCGTCGCCCGCGAAACGCCAGCATGATCGGCGACGTCTTGCAGCGTTATGGGTCCGGCCATGGACGCCTCCTCAGGTTCTCTGCTGAACATTCTCGCAGGTCAATGCTAGAACAAGGATATATCGATCTATCAAAATCACCAAGGTTGACGGGCCGTGTTCGATCCGCCTGAGGGTCTGTTTGCAGTTTCTTCTTGACAGTGATCAACCCCACATGCTCACATTGTTGCTAGATCGATTGATCACTTTTCCAACAAGGAGACCTCTCATGAACGCAAAGAAGCGGCATATTGCAGCAGCAGTAGCTGTTGCGGGAGCCCTCGCCCTCTCGGTTTCGGCATGCACGCCAGGAAGCGAACAACCAGCCGAGAACGAGAAGCTGACTGTTTGGACCTTGGAGCGGCAGCCCGATCGGGTCGAGATCCAAAAGCAGATAGCTGCGGACTACACCAAGCAGTCCGGCGTCGAGGTGGACATCGTTGCCATTGACGAAGCGCAGTACAACCAGCTCTTGGTGTCTTCGGCTGCATCGGGGGAGCTGCCCGATGTCGTTGGAGGACTGGGGCTGCCTGGAGTTGGGGCCCTGCAAGCCAACGAACTGCTCGACGGTGACGCGGCAGCCCGCGTGGTCGATGAACTGGGAAAGGACACATTTGCTCCCCGTGCCCTGGAACTGGCCAGCATCGACGGCAAGCAACTCGCCGTTCCTTCCGATTCCTGGGCTTCGGTGCTCGTCTACCGTAAAGATCTCTTTGATAAGGCGGGCCTGAAGGCTCCCGAAACGTACGACGACATAATGAGAGCGGCGCAGACGCTTACCGGCGACGGCCGTGTTGGCTTCTCCGGATTCACCACCAACCAGGAGACCTTCGAACACTTGGCCCTGGGCAACGGCTGCCAGCTGGTCGACCAGGACAAGGAGATCGGCCTTGAAAGCCCTGAGTGCGTCGAATCGTTCAGTTTCTACCGCGAGCTGATGACCAAGTACTCGGTCCCGGGCGAGCAGGACACGAACACAGCGCGGTCCAACTACCTCTCGGGCCGTTCAGCCATGACCATGTTCTCCTCGTTCATCCTTGACGAGCTGGCCGGCCTTCGCAAAGACATGCTGCCCTCCTGCACCGAATGTGCCGGCGACACCGGCTACCTTGCCAAGAACACGGGCGTCGTGACCGCGATCAAGGGTCCCAGCGGTGAAACCGCCGCCCAGTTCGGTTCACAGGTGAACTGGGCCATCCCCGTCGAAGCTGCACCCGCAGCATCGGGCTTCGTGAAGTACATGATGAGCGACGGCTACGAGCGTTGGCTTGCCTTCGCCCCGGAAGGTAAGGTGCCCGCACGCCAAGGAACAAAGGACAAGCCGACCGCCTACGTCGACGCTTGGAAGGCGCTCCCGTCCGGCACCACCACCAAAGCACCTTTGTCCGACTACTACCCGCAATCCGTCATTGACCAACTGAGCTCCTCGCCCGAGAAGATGACACTTTGGGCCGTACCGCAAGGCCAGGGCGCCTTGGCTGGTGCCCTGCTCGCAGAGCAGCCCGTCGCCAAGGCCATCAACTCCATGGTGACCGGCAGTACTACAGGCCCGGAAGCTGCCAAGAGCGCAGCTAACACCGCACGCACCATCCAGTCCACTCTCAAGTAACGGACGCCATCATGAGTACCACCACCACACTGCGGCGCAAGGGAAGCGTCAGCCGCCGCCAAGCCCGCGCCGGTATCGCCCTTGTCTCGCCCAGTGTCATCATCGTTCTGGTCCTGGTCGTCCTGCCGATTCTCTGGACCGTTATGCTCGCCTTTCAGGACGTCCGCCTCATCCAGATCCGCAGAGCCAACCTCTTCGGCAACTACACAGGCGAGAACTTCATCAGCGTCCTGACCTCCGAAGCGCTCTGGTCCTCCCTGGGCACCACCCTCACATACTCGGTGCTCGGCACCGGCGGAGCCATCGTCGTTGGCCTCATGGCAGCACTTGCCCTCCGCAACGCTTTCCGCGGACGCACCCTCGTCAGGGCAGCCATGCTGCTGCCCTACGTCTCACCGGTCGTCGCAGCAGCCTTCGTCTGGAAGACCATGCTCAACCCGCAATTCGGTGTCGTCAATGCATGGGGAACCGGTGCACTGGGCTGGGACCAACCGGTCTCCTTCCTGACCACCCGCACAAGCGACGTTGAAATTCTCGGATTAACCATCCCGGTCCCGACCGCGTTGTTTACTGTGATTGCCTTTGAAATTTGGCGGACCTTCCCGTTCGTGTTCTTGTTCGTGACGGCCCGGTTGCAGGCAGTGCCGAAGTCCATCGAGGAAGCGGCCCGCATGGACGGTGCCGTTCCTACCCAGATGTTCCGGCACATCCTGCTCCCACAACTGCTCCCCACCATCGCCGTGCTGAGCGTGCTCCGCTTCATCTGGACGTTCAACAACTTCGACGACGTCTACCTCCTCACCGGTGGCGGCGCCGGCACCGAAGTGGTCAGCGTGGGCGTCTTCAACTACCTGATCGGACGCGGAGACATCGGCTCTGCCTCAGCCCAGGCGCTGGTCCTGGCGGCCATCCTGACCGTGATGGTCCTGATCTACATGAAGTTCGCCGTCAAGGACGAGGAAGTGGCCTGATGACCGTCATGAATGAAACCCCCATACGTCCAAGCACCCCGGCCGCCATACCGCCGCGGAAACGGCACTTCTCACGGGACGTCGCGGAAACCAAACTCTTCCGGATCCTCCGCTGGCTCGTGATCGTCGGGCTGCTGGTGGTGACGGTGTTCCCGTTCTATTACATGATCACCCTCTCCGTGCGGGACATCGGCTCCCTCATTTCCGACCCCGCCCGCATTTGGCCCAACCTCGCCGAAATCAGCTTCGACGCCTACACCAGCGTTCTCGCCTCCGTAGCCGACGGCGGACAGGGCTTTACCGGGTTTATCATCACCAGCGGACTGGTCGCTCTGGGAACTGTTGCGCTCACCCTGTTGATCGCCATCCCCGGCGCCTACGCCGTAAGCCGTTTGCAATTCTTCGGGCGGCGGCAAATCAGCGCACTGTTCCTTGCCGTGTACCTGTTCCCCAGCATCCTGCTTGCCGTCCCGCTGTTTGTCTTCTTCACGAAGCTGGGGCTTCGCGGCGCCGTCGGTGTGCTGCTGGTTGTTTACGTCTCGCAGACCATAGCCGTCTCCATCTTCATGCTCCGCAACTACTTCCAAACCATCCCCGAAAGCCTTGAGGAAGCCGCAGCCCTGGACGGTCTGGGACGGATCGGAACTATGCTCCGCATCAGCCTGCCCCTCGCCGGACCGGCCATCATGTCCAACGCACTGTTCGTCTTCATGATCGCCTGGAACGAATTCCTCTTTGCCCTGCTCTTCCTGGTCGAAGACCGCGACAAATGGACAGTATCGCTTGGCCTCGCCCAGCTCTCTGGCAGCCTTGAGGTCCCGACTACCGTGCTCATGGCAGGCTCCGTGATCCTCACACTGCCGATCATCATTCTCTTCTTTGGCAGCGAGCGTCTTCTTAGTGAAGGCCTGACGGCAGGATCCGACAAATGACCGATACGCTCCCGCTCAACCCAGCACCGGGCATGCCGTCCACCAAGTCCGCCGCGGACCAGGTCCGGGACCTGTTTACCAAACAGAGCAAACGCCAGCGGTGGTTGGATGTGGAAGCGGCTCTGGCCACCGCTGAGGCCCGGCTCGGCATCGTCCCGGAGGATGCCGCCCGGACCATCGTTCAGAACGCTCGACTGGAGCTCCTGGACGAAGCCGAACTCGATGCCCAAGAAAGGGTGACGGGCCATGTCATGGTCCCGCTCATCAGGGAGCTGTCCCGTGTTACCGGACCTGAGTCCGGGGGGTGGGTTCATTGGGGCGCCACAACCCAGAATATTCAACAGACCGGTGACACTGTGGGGATCATCAAGGTCTTGGGTGCTGTGGAGGCGCAGTCCGTCCGCGTCATTCGAGCGCTGGTGGACTTGGCCCGTACTCACGCCGAAACCCTCATGGCTGGCCGGACGCACTGGCAGCAAGCTGTTCCCATCACGTTCGGCTACAAGGCAGCCTGCTGGTTGGACTCCATGCTCCGGCACCTGACACGTCTCGATGAGCTGCGTCCCCGTCTGGGCGTTTCCATGACGGGCGGGGCGGCGGGGACATTCGCCACCTTCGGTGAGCAGGGGCCAAAGGTTCAGGAGCTCGTAGCGCACGAAGTGGGCCTTGTTCCCATGCCCATTCCCGGCCGGGGAATCGTGGATCACTTCGCTGAGTTTGTGTCGGTACTGGCCTTGATGGCCGCGTCATCGAGCCAGATCGCCGGTGAAGTGTCCCGCCTGATGGCCGTCGAGTTCGGCGAGCTCTGCGAAGAAATCCCGCCCGGCGACATTGGAAGCTCCACCATGCCACAGAAACGGAATCCCAAGCTCAGCGGCGGGGTAGTAACCAACGCAGCTATCGTGCAAGCGGCCGCTCCCATGGCGCTGGAAGCCATGATCCACTCCCACGAAGTTGACGGTGCCCGCTCTGCCCTGATGGACCATGCCGTCATGACGGCTGCGGTGCATGGCACAGAGACACTCAGTCTTCTGGGGAGCCTCCTGGAGGGGCTGCATGTGTTCCCTGAAAAAATGAAAGAAAATCTGGCCTTAACACACGGCCTCATCTCAGCCGAAGCCATGATGATGAGTCTGGCTGGGTTCATGGGGCGTCAGGATGCACACGACATCGTCCACCATGCGGCCACCGAAGCTGTCACCACGGGAACAGACTTCCTCGACGTGCTGCGGAAGGATGCCAGGATCACTGGCGTGCTCTCCGAAGAGGAGCTGGGCCGGCTCTTGGACCCGGCCCACCACGCCGGACTTAGCGCACGGCTGGCCCGCGAGACGGCCGCCAGGGCTGAGCAAATGCTGATAGGACGCTAGCTGACAGACTGGACGGACCCGTTCTATTAAGCGGCGAATGGCGTCTTGCTTGCAACAGGGCCGCTCTGCCTCTTGAAGGCCATAGGAGCTGCCAGCCCGTAGCCGATATCGCCCGCAGGATGCGCCCTACACTTGCGTCGAGTCCCTCACCATCAGCGCCGGAGACAGGTTCACGCGCTGCAGGGCAGTGGTGCTCCCTTGCCTGGCCCCAATGCGATTGAGGCACATCACCAAAGCCTGGTGACCGACGTCGTACTTGGGTGGTGCCACCGCCGTGAGGGGTACGGCGCCCAGGGCGGCGATCTCGTCGTCGTAAGCGATGATCGCGAAGTCCTCCGGGACCCGGAGCTGCCGTTCCTGGCAGGCACTGGCGAACTGCAGCGCGTCCTCGTCAGTGTGCACAATTGCCGCTGTCACGCCCGAGTCGGTGCACCAATCCAGGATTCCGTCCACCATGACGCGATGGGCATGCGGGTCGTTCTGGGGGCGGGCCATGGTGCGGACCATTGAGTCATCGTGCGGCCGGCCCGCGCGCTGCGTAGCTAGATGAAAGCCGTCGATCAGCTGTGGCGCCGTCGGGCTGTTCTCGCGAAGGCACATGGCAATCTTCCGGTGGCCCAGCCCCATGAGGTGCTTGACTGCGATTTCCGCCCCGCGCACATGGTCGCTCCGGACAGCCTCGAGCCTGCCGTGGTCGAGGGCGTCATCGATGGACCGTTCCACCACGACCACCGGCACCTTGGCCTCTGCCAGCACGTCGAGAGTCTCGGTCCCCGCCAGGGACTGCTCGCTCGGAGTGATGAGGATCCCGTCGACGCCGTGCTCATACAACCGGCGGAGTTGCCGCCGTTCTTCAGCCCCTGAGTAGTTGGACACGCCCAGTACCAACCGGACGCCGGCTTCTTGCGCGGCGGCTTCGGCCCCGCGGATCACGCCCGGGAAATAGTACGACGCCGAAGGGACGATCATGCCGATCGTCGCAAACGGCCGCCTCCCGCCCGGACGCCACGATGGTGAGTGCCCGGTTGCCGCGTTGTTGTTGGCTGCGCGGCCGCCGGTGGGAACGGCCCCTCCATGCACCCGCTCCAGCAGGCCCTGCTCAGCCAACATGGCCAGATCCCGCCTGACGGTCATTCCGGAGGTGCCGAGCTTGGCGGCGAATTCGGCAGCGTTAACCGATCCATGAAGGGCCAACTCCTTCAGGATGAGCTGTTGACGATCCTCGGACAGCATGCAGGTCCCGCCCTTTACGTTCATTTGTGTTCGATTTGTTCATTATGGGCCAAGCCGGGCAAGAAAGGCCGCTAAGACAGCAGTTCAGTTTTGTTCACTTGGGCCCACAGTGCGGTGGCCCTCGTTACGGTAGTCACTCAAGGAGTCAGCGCAGACGCAGGAGACCCATGGCAACCGGCTTCACTATGCCCGCCCCGGATTACGAGCTCAGCCCCATCACGGGGTGGACGCGCGAGCACTGGGTCGCGTTCGCGGACCAACAGCTCCTCGCAGTGCGTCCCCGCTTTTCCCCGCTCAAGGCGCTGATCCGGCTGGGCGGCCGCCCGTCGTCGTCGGGGGTTTTGTCCGACGGGATGGAGGGCTTCGCCAGGACGTTCATGCTGGCCGCCTTCCGCGTCGCGGGGGAGCGGGGTGAGGATCCGCACGGCCACCTCAGCCTGTATCGGGAGGGACTGCTGGCGGGCACACGGCCGGGCAGCCCGGAAGCCTGGCTTCCGATCCGTGATAACTCGCAGCCGATCGTGGAAGCCGCCTCGATCGTCTTGGGGCTCCAACTGACCAAGCCTTGGCTGTGGGACACATTCACTCCGGACGAAAAGGCACACGTCGCGGCGTGGCTGCAAGGTTCGTCGCGTAGCACCTGCGTGGATAACAACTGGGTTCTGTTCCAGGTGTTGATCGCCGAGTTCCTGGCCGGTGCCGGCTTTGAACACAACGCAGCGCAGATTGAGCACGGCCTGAGGCGGCTGGAGGACTGGTACGCCGGTGGCGGCTGGTACCAGGACGGAGACAACGGCGGAACCGGGGATTTCTACGACTACTACTGCGGCTGGGCCTTGCACCTGTACCCGATCCTGTGGTCGGAATTCGCGGTCGGCAGGCACCCGGAAGCCGACGCCAGGTCGGAGCTCTACCGGACCAGGCTCGCGGCCTTCCTGCGGGACCACGTGGGCTTCTTCGGCGGAAACGGCTCCCCGGTGTTCCAAGGCCGCTCACTTATCTACCGCTACGCCGCCGTCGCGCCGCTGTTCCTGGGCGAAGCAATCTGCGCCACGCCCCTGGACCCCGGCCAGAGCCGCCGAATCGCCAGCGGTGCCGCCAAGTATTTCCTCGACAGCGGAGCTTACGACGGCGGTCTGCCGTCGCTTGGGTGGTTGGGCGCCTTTGAACCGATGATCCAGGACTATTCGGGCCCGGCGTCCCCGTACTGGACATCCAAGGCTTTCGTAGGCCTGCTGCTCCCGGCCGACCATCCCGTGTGGACCGCCGTTGAAGAACCCTCTCCGCTGGAGTCCATGGACAATGTCCGGTACGTCGACGCGCCCAACTATCTGCTCCACTCAACCGCCGCAGACGGCATAGCCCGCGTTCTTAACCACGGCAGCGACAAGTACTACGCTCCCGGCCCCGACGACCCCCACTACCGGCGCCTCGCTTATTCGAGCCACACGGCGCCCCTGTTCACGGACCATCCGATGGACAACCACTTCGCAGTCCTTGATCCCGCCGGTCTGCCCAGCCGACGCGCCAGGATTCACAAGCTCAAAGCTGAGCGAGGCCAGGCAGCAAGCTGGCACGCACCTGTGTGGAACGACATCGAGGACCCTGCGGAGTCACAGTGGCGCGTGGCCACCGGAACCGCCGCAGCCGCAGGGTACGAGTTGCGGGTCCACGTCGTTGAAGCGCCGGATACCGCAATCCAACGGGGCTACCACGTACGCGACGCCGGCTACGCGCTCGCGGGCGCCGAACTGGTAGAGCAGCAGGCAGGCATCCTCGGCGCCGCTGGTCTTCGCACCGGCATCCGGCCCTTGCACGGCTATTCCGCTGAGGGAACGTTCCGGGCCGAAGATGTTTCTCCGCTCGGCCGGCACGCAGCCTGTGCCTACCTCGAAGGCGGACTGACAGGGCAGCGCAGCTGCTTCGCCTCGCTCGTGTACTTGGGTGGTGAGGCTCCCGCTGCGTTGCCTGCCGCCGTCGTCATTGACGACGACGGCGCTCGTGTGAGTGCGCAGGTCACCCTCTCCACGGGCCTCCAACTGGAGGTTTCCTTCGTCTTTTAAGGCACCCATGTGGCCGCTTGCGAATCTTGAGTGAATCTTGAGATGGCCCGGCGTTGTTCTTGAGGGCCCCATCCGATGGTTGAACTATCAGCCAATCGAGCTGATGGGAACTTCCAGGAAGGACGACCGAAATGCCTGACCAGATCATCGCAACGTCTGTGAACGCCGGCACTGCCCGTGTGACGTCCGACCCCCTTGCCGGCACCGGGGAGGCTGTGCGCCAGGGAGGCGAAGTTCTCTGCCAAAACCGCGCAGTGGTGGCTGTCCGGGAGCAGTTCAACCCGCTCGGTGTGGGTCTCAGGAGCATTTGGCCACAGTCGGTCTGCGGGTTCTAGCAGCCCCCTTACGATGTCCGGGCAGGCACCTAGGTGCCTGCCCGTCGTCGTTAAGCCCCGGCAACGCAGTTCTGACGCAGAGCCGGGTCCGGCCCGTGGCCTTCGAGTGGTTCCGGTGGCACGATGGTACGCAGGCGCGAATAGTCAGGAGGCTTGTCATCAAGGAAGAGATGAGGAAGGCCGCCGACGCGGCCGAGGAAGCCTCGAACTCCCGCACTCTCCGGATCGCTGCCCGGGCCGGATATGCCGTGAGCGGGGTCTTTCACGTGCTGATCGGCGTCATTGCGTTCCAGCTCGCCTTCGGTCCCAGCGGCGAGGCCGACGTCAGCGGCGCAGTTGCCCAACTTGCAGCCCAACCGGTGGGTCCGCTCCTCCTTTGGGCAAGCTTCGGCGCATGCGCAGCCTTGGCCCTCTGGCAGTTGGGAAACGGCATCCTCGGTTACCGCAAGGCGGCGGACAACAAGCCCGCAAAAAGACTGTCAGCGATCACCCAGGCCATCGTGTTCGCTGGGCTGGCGGCCACCATCATGTCCTTCGTCCTGGGCCGGGGCCACAACAGTCGTGCGGCGGCGAGCGATGTGACCGTCACGCTGATGAGGGCGCCTTTTGGGATATTGCTGCTGCTGGGAATCGGTGCCGCCGTGATGATTACCGGCGTCGTTTTCGCCGTGCGGGGTTTCAGGAGGACCTTCACCAAGGATCTTGCACTCTCGCCCCACCGGGCCCCACGAAAATTCCAGTTGGTTGTGGGGATCGTTGGCTACATCGCCAAAGGGATTGCCTTGCTCCTGGTTGGCCTGCTGGTCATCATCGCAACGGTACGGGCCCAACCCGAACAATCAACCGGCCTCGACGGAAGCTTGCGAGCCCTGAAGGAGCAACCCTACGGGCCATACCTGCTTGCTGCCGTCGCCTTAGGCCTCATCGCTTACGGCCTGTTCCTGATGGTCAAGGCCAGGACGCTCAAGACATAGCCCCTCTGACCCAACTAGGTCGCAATTGTGCGCGTTTTGACCGCTCTAAACGCGCTTAACTGCGACTCAGTTGGCTGAAGGTTTAGAAGGCAGGGGCCCGGGGTACAGCCAACTGACGAGAGCATTATGCGCCGCGAAGGCCAGGAATCAGAGATCTGAGAAAGGGCATAACCATGACTAACGCCGATCCGAACCAGCCTGAAGTGCAGCAGAAAGACGAGGACCGGCAAGGCCACCGCCTGACGTCGGCGCCCAAGGACCCCCGCAGCGGATACCACTCCGATGAATTCCCGCAGCAAGAACAGGAACAGCCCGGGCTGACCAAACCCCTGGAACCCCAGCCGGATCATGGTGAATCCAGCTACGTAGGGCACGGCCGCCTCCAAGGCAAGACAGCTCTAATCACGGGTGGCGATTCAGGCATCGGTGCGGCCGTAGCCATCGCCTATGCCCGAGAAGGCGCCAACGTGGCCATTAGCTACCTGCCTGAGGAAGAGGAAGATGCAAGGTCGACGGCGGAATGGATCCGCGAGTGCGGAGCGCAGGCTTTGTTGCTTCCCGGCGATGCGCGGGATGAAAGCTTCGCAGCCGAAATCGTGGAACGCACAGTGCAGGAGCTCGGCGGGCTCAACGTGGTGGTCCTGAATGCCGCGTACCAGAAGAACCGCGAGGGACTGGAGACGATCCCCACCGAGGAGTTCGACCGTGTCTTCAAGACCAACCTGTACTCGTTGATCTGGACAGCCCAGGCAGCCATTCCGCACCTCCGTCCAGGAGCCTCGATCATTGTCACGGCGTCCATCCAGGCGTTCAACCCTTCCGCGCAGCTCATTGACTACGCCATGACCAAGGCCGCCCAAGTAGCTTTCACCAAAGCGATGGCCGAGGAACTTGGCCCCAAGGGCATCCGGGTCAACGCCGTGGCGCCAGGACCGATCTGGACGCCGTTGATCCCCGCTACGGAGTGGCCGGACAAGCTGCCGACGTTCGGGCAGGACACCCCTCTGGGCCGCGCAGGCCAACCCGCAGAGTTGGCACCCGCGTACGTTCTGCTCGCATCCGATGAAGGTTCCTACATCTCCGGAGCAGTTCTTCCGGTAACGGGCGGCAAGGGCCTTTGAGCCTCAACGTAGAGCACAACCGGACACATCGACAGGGGAGGAAGGTGGCTGACTGAATGATCGCAGTACTCGTCATTGATATGCAGAACGCATTTTTCGAGGAGCCGGCCTTGAAACGCCGCCAGGAAGAGGTTGTAGCGGCCTGCAACTCCTTGACCAGCGCGGCACGCGAGGCCGGTGTCAACGTTCTCTTGGTGTGCACGGAGCATGAACGGGACAAATCAACGTGGAGCCTGAACATGCTGGATGACGACCAAGGCTTCATTTTCAGGGGTAGTGACCAAGCGAAGTTCGTCCCCGGCCTCCTGACGACGGACATCCCCCAAATGGTGAAGACCCGGGACAGCACCTTCATGGGCACCGACTTGGGAATGCGCCTGCGGAATTGGGACGTGGACACCGTCATCCTGGCCGGCGTGTCTGCCCACAACTGCATAGCCCAGACCGCTGCCGACGCCTTCGCCCACAACATCAGGGTGATCTACGCCGCCGAGGCCATCGCAACAGAGAACCCGGAGGCTGCCGAGGCTGTCCTGCGAGTGCTCACTCGTGAGTATCGCCAGCGCGTTCTGCCGTTGGACGAGGTCTTGAACCTCTTCAGTTCAGCCTCGTCACTGCCCGGCGCGTAGGGGGCAAACGCAAAGAACCCGGAGCCTGAAGGCTCCGGGTTCTTTACTTGCTGTTCAATTCCTACGGATGGCCGGAGCCGGAAGCTTCGTCATCCGGTTCGGACGAGAAGGGCCGGTCCCGAGGAACATCTTCTGTGTTGTGCTCGTCCAGCTCTGCATCGGCAGAAGGAACGGTCTTCTCGGCGTAGTCGCCCTCGGTGTAGTCCCCTCCGGCATCCTCCTTGAGTGCCTCCGGCGACGCGCCAGCGTCTCCGTAGTCACCCTCGGCATACTGGCCTTCGAATTCTTCGCCGTTGGCGCCGGGAGTTTGCTCGTTAGCCATGGTGGGTCCGGCGGCGGTTGGTGACCAGACCGTAGACCAGCAGGACGATGAGCGAACCGCCGATCGCGAGGAGCCATGTTCGGATCGCGAAGAATTCCGTGAGTCCCTCGCCGAAGATCAGGCCGCCGATCCACCCGCCCAGCAAGGCGCCCACGACGCCGAGGAGAAGTGTCACGAACCAGCCGCCGCCCTGGCGTCCGGGAAGAATAAGCTTAGCGATAGCGCCGGCCAAAAGGCCGAGCAAAAGGAAACCAAAGAAACCCATTTTTGCTCCTGCTTTCTTGTTGATGGAAATTCCATGAACTCTGTGAAGCGTTCAGTTCATCGGGTGTTTGTTCCGGATTCTGAGCACCTTAACAGGGCCATTTCAGGCCCGGGGGAATAGGGGGAGCGGAACACCATTGCAGCCCCCGATGAAATTGTTAAGTACGGCCAAAAGCACTCCTGCCGATTGGTTCGGTTAGTAGTACTACAACAGCAACGCTAGCCGGTCGCGTGAGCAACAGCAAGTAACCTGACTATCTCGCCGCCCTGCACCGTTGGACCCCGGCGTCCGGCCTGCGTGCGCTGTATTGCGGCTACTTATCGTCGAAGACGTCCTTGGCGGCGTCCTTGACCTTCTCGCCAGCCTGCTTCACGTTTGCCGATGCCTGATCGCCGACACCCTCAGCCTGGAGGTCCCTGTCCCCGGTGGCTTCACCGGTCTTTTCCTTGGCCTTGCCGCCAAGATCTTCGGCGGCATTCTTGATCTTGTCATCCAGTCCCATGGTTTTCACTCCTCGGGTTGTGATGCGGTTCCTGCCTGCGGTTTTCCGCTGGTTGGCATTAAAGTTTAGTCGAAAGTTTGAATTCGGCAAATGAGTATTAACCGGCTGCCGAATGTTCGCGTGACAGTGGGTGGTGGCGCGACTAGTGTCGTAGGAATAAACACCTCGAAAGGAGTTGATCCCGTGAAAGGGAAAGCATTGTTCGCCGCGGGCGTTGCCGTCGGGTACGTGTGGGGGTCCAAGTCCTGGCCGGAGGTGTACCGGCGAGTCCGCGGGGGTGCCGAGAAGGTATGGAAGAACCCTGAGGTTCAAGAGAACGTCCATCAAGCCAGCGAGGCGGTCCAGGAATCAGTCCCGGACATTTTGGACAATCTTTACGCTGCCGGCAGGAAGTTCCTGGAGAGGGCCGAGGCCATGTTCCCGGGCATCCTGGAAGGCAAATCCGGTCAGCGATCAGAGGCCGGTCAGCGGACAGAAACGGTGAAATCCGATGCCACCACCACATCCGTGCCGCCGGTGAAGCCTGACGTCATCACCGATCCCGCACGTGACGATGCTACGGGCAGCGATTGGACGGACGAGGGCGGCGCAGCGCCGGAAGGTCCAGCCACAAATACGCCGCCCAAAGCCTGATTTACGGAACTGTAGGTCTACGCCTGAGTCGGGTTCCGCCGTCGTCCGCCATTAAGCGCGCCCCACAGCTTCCAGGATCGCTTGGCCCAGCTCGGCGGGTTTGGTGAATTGGGGCCAGTGGCCGGTGGGCAGGTCAATGAAGTCCACTTTGCGGATGCGTGCGAGTTCTTCGGTGAAGGGGTGCCCAGCGTCCATCATTTCGTTGAGCATGGACGAGGGGAACTCGCAGGCGATGATCGTGGCTGGAACGTCGTAGCGGCGGACGTCGTGCAGGCGTTGTTGGTCAAAAGCGACGCCCTTGGGTTCCGGGATGGCCCGTGCGCGGAACTTTTCCTTTAGTTCGTCGGTGAGATCTGTGAGGTCGGCGTCCTCGAAGCCTTCCCATGGCGGCAGCGGAACATCGTCACCGTCGTCGGGCAGTTCATCGTTGATGACGCCGCCCTCGCCGAGTGGTCCGCTGTCTACGTAAATTGCGCGGGCCACCCGGTCCGGCCGGGTGTCCACAACGCCATGGATGATCGCGCCACCACCCGAATGGCCAACCAGGACGACCTTGCCATCGAGGGAATCGACTTTTTCCACCACGGCATCGATGTGTGTGCGGAGCCCGATGCCGGCGCGGGGAGCGTTCACGGATTCGAGTCCGGGCAGTGTGAGCGGATGCACTGAGTGCCCCGCTGCGACGAGTGCCGGCGTCACCTCCTCCCACGACGACGCGTCCAACCAGAAGCCAGGTACCAGGATGATGTCCATGCCCGTACCCTACGGGAGCCCGCTGACATTAAGTAGGGGTCCGTCAGGAGCCCCGCGTGAGCTTCTCCACGGCTGCCGTCAAGGCCTTTGACCGTGCCTCCTGCGTCCTGGCATTGAGGATAGGCAGGATCAAGAGGTACCTGTCCGTTTTTCCCCGGCGTTCGAAGGCGGCGTTGGCTTCAGCGTTGCCCGCCAAAGTGGCTTGGAGATCTTCCGGAACTTCGACGTTGGCCTGCGAGACGTAGGCTGCATCCCAGCGGCCATCCGCCTTGGCCGCCTCAATTTCTGCAAAACCGGCGGGCCGCATGCGCCCTTCACGGATCAATGCCTCTACCTTGCCGACGTTCACCTGCGACCATGTGCTTCGATTCCGGCGCCGCGAATACCGCTGCAGGAACGTTGTCTGGTCATTGCCTCTCCGTTGACCGTCAATCCAGCCAAAACACAGGGCGCCGTCCAAGGCTTCCCCGATGTTGATCAGGCCCGTGCCTGCGTTCTTCTTTCCAATCACCAGCCAGGCTTCGGCTTGCTGAGAGTGGTTCTCCTCGAGCCAGGCCTCCCACTCGGCTCCGTTGGCGAACTTCAGGAGTTCCGGTTCATGCTTCTCCGCCATGCACGTCCTCTCAGGATCGGCCTCGCAATAGTGGGTGGTGTCACGCCTCATGACACCACAGGTGTGGGTTCCAACGGTCAAAGTGGGGGGGGTTGACGCGGGTCACGTTACGGGTCCATAGTTTTCGTATACGATTTCGTACTTGATAGCCAAAGCACCAGATTTCCATCCAGCAGGAGGCGACGTGACACTGGAGTTCCGGACGCAGGAAGCCAGCCAGGATCTACTGGCCCGGACGCGCAAGGTCATCGCGGTCCACATCAATTACCCCAGCCGCGCAGCCCAGCGTGGGCGCACTCCCGCGCAGCCGTCGTACTTCCTGAAGCCTTCCTCGTCCTTGGCGCTTGGCTCGGCTGAGGCTCCCGGGACGGTGGAGCGCCCGGCCGGCTGCGAACTACTCGGGTATGAGGGCGAGATCGCGCTGGTGATTGGAAAATCCGCCCGGCGGGTAGGACTTGAGGATGCCTGGAGCCACGTTGAGTGGGTCACCGCCTCCAACGATCTCGGCGTTTACGATCTCCGTTACGCGGACAAGGGTTCCAACGTCCGGTCCAAGGGCGGTGATGGGTTCACCCCGGTTGGCCCGGCGCTGATCCCGGCCGACGCCGTGGACCCCGCAGCCTTGCGCATCCGCACCTGGCATAACGGGGAGCTCGTCCAGGACGACACCACAGAGGACCTGCTTTTCCCGTTCGCGCAACTTGTTGCCGACCTTTCCCAGCTGCTCACCCTCGAAGAGGGCGACATTATCCTCACAGGCACCCCGGCCGGCGCATCCGTGGCTGCACCAGGAGATGTGGTGGAAATCGAGGTCACCGGAGGCGGTTTCAGCACCGGCCGCCTGACCACCAAAGTGACGGAAGGTACGACGCCGTTCGCGGACTTCGGTGCCCGGCCCAAGACCGATGACACGCAGCGGGAAGAGGCTTACGGATCCCGCGAAGCCGCCGGCTTGGCGCCTGCCGCGAGCGTGTTGACGCCGGAGCTGAAGGCCAAACTCGAATCCGTCGCGACCGCAACCTTGTCTTCGCAAATGCGCAAGCGCGGCTTGAACAACGTCAGCATCGACGGGCTGCAGGCCACCCGCCCGGACCGGAAAGTAGTGGGCCTGGCCCGGACCCTGCGCTACGTGCCCAACCGTGAGGACCTTTTCAAGTCCCACGGAGGCGGCTTCAACGCGCAGAAGCGAGCCATCGACTCGGTCAACGAGGGCGAAATCCTGGTCATGGAAGCCCGCGGCGAGAAGGGAACGGGCACGGTGGGGGACATCCTCGCGTTGCGCGCACAAGTCCGTGGTGCCGCGGCGATCATTACCGACGGCGGCGTCCGCGACTATTCCGCCGTGGCGGGCCTGGAGATGCCCACGTACTTCGCGAACCCGCACCCGGCCGTGCTCGGCCGCCGCCACATCCCCTGGGACACGGACATCACCATCGCCTGCGGCGGCGCCACCGTCCAGCCCGGAGACATCATCGTGGCCGACTCCGACGGCATCCTGGTCATCCCGCCGGCCATCGCCGAAGAACTCGTCGATGACTGCATCGCCCAGGAAAAGGAAGAAGTGTTCATCTTCCAAATGGTCCAGGAAGGCAACAGCGTAGACGGCCTGTACCCGATGAACAAGGAATGGCAGGCCCGGTACCAGGAATGGGTCGCTTCCAAGGGCACGAACCCGGAAGGAGCCTGAGGTGACTGAAACCGCCGTCGGGAGCGCCGCCGTCGAAAGCGCCGCCCAAAGCAAGTCCCAGCAAGCGTATGAGGCCGTGAAAGCGCGGATCGTGGAAGGCACCTACACGCCGGGCTACCGGCTGGTGCTCGCCAAGATCGCCGAGGACCTGGGCTTCAGCGTTGTGCCCGTCCGGGAGGCGATCCGCCGCCTGGAAGCCGAAGGGCTGGTGAAGTTCGAACGGAACGTCGGCGCAACGGTGTCCGGCATCGACCCCACCGAGTACCTGTACACCATGCAGACGCTCAGCATCGTGGAGGGTGCCGCCACGGCGTTGTCCGCTCCGCTGATCGATGCGGTCTCCATTGCCCGCGCCCGCGCGGTCAACGAGGAGATGCGTGAATGCCTGGAACACTTTGACCCCGTGCGTTTCACCGCACTGAACCAGGACTTCCACAGCGTCCTCTTTGAACACTGCCCCAACCCGCACATCCTTGACCTCGTCCACCGGGGCTGGAACCGGCTGGCCTCGCTGAGGTCCTCCACGTTCCGGTTCGTACCCGGCCGGGCCCGGGAATCCGTGCGCGAACACGAAGCCCTGCTGCAACTCATCGAGTCCGGAGCAGACGCCGACACCATCGAAAAAGCAGCCCGCCAGCACCGCGCCGCCACCCTGGACGCATACCTCGCAACGACCAACTAAAGGAACTCAACGATGACGACCTCAGTAGAAGCCACCAAGCATTACGTCCCCGAAAACCTGCCGACGTACATCCAGCACTACATCAACGGCGAGTTCGTTGACTCCGTGTCGGGCAAGACGTTCGATGTCCTGGACCCCGTCTCCAACCAGAACTACGCCACCGCCGCGGCCGGGCAGAAGGAAGACATCGACCTCGCCGTCGCGGCTGCCCGTGAAGCGTTCGTGAACGGGCCGTGGCCGAAGATGAAGCCCCGCGAGCGTGCCCGGGTGCTGAACAAGATCGCCGACGCCGTGGAGGCACAGGAAGCCCGGCTCGCCGAGCTTGAGACGTTCGATACCGGCCTGCCGATCACCCAGGCCAAGGGCCAGGCACTCCGTGCTGCGGAGAACTTCCGCTTCTTCGCTGACCTGATCGTGGCGCAATTCGACGACGCCATGAAGGTTCCGGGTTCGCAGATCAACTACGTGAACCGCAAGCCGATCGGTGTCGCAGGCCTGATCACTCCGTGGAACACTCCGTTCATGCTGGAGTCCTGGAAGCTCGCCCCGGCCTTGGCCACGGGCAACACCGTCGTCCTGAAGCCAGCCGAGTTCACGCCTTTGTCCGCGTCCCTGTGGGCGCAGATCTTCAAGGACGCAGGCTTGCCGGACGGGGTGTTCAACCTCGTCAACGGCCTGGGCGAGGAAGCCGGCGATGCGCTGGTGAAGCATCCGGACGTTCCGCTGATCTCCTTCACCGGCGAGACCACCACCGGCCAGACGATCTTCCGCAACGCTGCGGCCAACCTCAAGGGCTTGTCCATGGAGCTTGGCGGCAAGTCCCCATGCGTCGTGTTCGCTGATGCCGACGTTGACGCCGCGGTGGATTCAGCCCTGTTCGGTGTGTTCTCCCTGAACGGCGAACGCTGCACCGCCGGTTCCCGCATCCTCGTAGAGCGGGCCATCTACGACGAATTCTGCGAAAAGTACGCCGCCCGGGCCAGGAACATCGTGGTCGGTGACCCCCACGATCCCAAGACCCAGGTCGGTGCGCTCGTCCACCCCGAGCACTACCAAAAGGTGGCGTCGTACGTGGAGATCGGCAAGTCCGAAGGCCGCCTCCTCGCCGGGGGAGGTCGACCCGACCACCTCCCCGAAGGTAACTACATCGCACCCACGGTGTTTGCCGACGTCGCGCCTGACGCCCGGATCTTCCAGGAGGAAATCTTCGGTCCCGTCGTGGCCATCACGCCGTTCGAGAACGACGACGAAGCCCTCGCCTTGGCGAACAACACCAAGTACGGCCTGGCGGCCTACATCTGGACCCAGAACCTGACGCGGGCCCACAACTTCTCCCAGAACGTCGAGGCCGGCATGGTGTGGCTCAACAGCCACAACGTCCGCGACCTCCGCACCCCGTTCGGGGGCGTCAAAGCGTCCGGCCTGGGCCACGAAGGCGGTTACCGCTCCATCGACTTCTACACCGACCAGCAAGCCGTGCACATCACCCTCGGATCCGTCCACACCCCCAAATTCGGCGCCTAGCACCCAACTAGGTCGCAATAGTGCGCGTTCTGAGCCGTCATAACGCGCACAAATGCGACCTAGTTGGGTAACCACAAGCAAACCTTTCAACGAAGAGAGACCATCATGAGCAACCCCTTCACCGGCCCTATTCCTACCCCTACAGTCCCTGCGCCCGACATCGTCCGCTGCGCGTACCTCGAACTCGTCGTCACGGACCTGGCCAAGTCCCGCGCGTTCTACGTGGACCTCCTGGGCCTGCACGTCACCGAAGAAGACGAGAACACCATCTACCTGCGCTCCTTCGAGGAGTTCATCCACCACAACCTGGTCCTGCGCAAGGGACCGGTGGCTGCAGCCGCAGCGTTCGCGTACCGGGTGAAGTCCCCGGCCGAAGTGGACGCCGCCGAGGCCTACTACCGCGAACTCGGTTGCCGGGTGGAGCGCCGCAAGGAAGGCTTCACCAAAGGCGTGGGCGACTCCGTCCGCGTGGAGGATCCCTTGGGCTTCCCGTACGAGTTCTTCTACGAGGTGGAGCACGTCGAGCGGCTCACGCAGCGCTATGACCTGTACTCCGCCGGTGAACTGGTCCGCTTGGACCACTTCAACCAGGTCACCCCGGACGTCCCGCGTGGCCGGAAGTACCTCGAGGATCTCGGTTTCCGGGTCTCCGAAGACATCAAGGACTCCGACGGTGTCACGTACGCTGCGTGGATGCACCGCAAGCAGACCGTGCACGATACCGCCCTGACCGGAGGCAACGGTCCGCGCCTGCACCACATCGCATTCTCCACGCACGAGAAGCACAACATCATCCAGATCTGCGACAAGATGGGCGCCCTGCGCATCTCCGACCGGATTGAACGCGGCCCCGGACGCCACGGCGTGTCCAACGCGTTCTACCTCTACATCCTGGACCCGGATGGCCACCGCGTGGAGATCTACACCCAGGACTACTACACCGGCGATCCGGACAACCCCACCGTCACTTGGGACGTCCACGACAACCAGCGCCGTGACTGGTGGGGCAACCCCGTGGTCCCGTCCTGGTACACCGAGGCCTCACTCGTCCTGGACCTGGACGGCAATCCGCAGCCGGTGATCGAACGCGAAGACAAGTCCGAAATGGCAGTCACTGTGGGCGCCGACGGCTTCTCGTACACCCGTCCGGAGGAATCCGGCGCCGGCGCGGCGGGCTTCAAACTGGGGGCCCAGGTCTAAGCCATGATGGACGCGAAGACGATCGAAGCCATAGCCGACGAACTCGTTGAAGCAGGCCGGAACCGCAAGCCGGTGCCACGCCTGACAGCGCGCTACCCGGAGATGACGGTGGAGGATTCCTACGCCGTGCAGCAATTGTGGCGCCAGCGGAACGAGGAAGCCGGGCGAACGTTGGTGGGGCGGAAGATCGGCCTCACGTCCAAGGCCATGCAGGCTGCCACGGGCATCACCGAGCCGGACTACGGTGCGATCTTCGATGACATGGTCCTGGAAACGGGCTGCTCCGTGGAGTGGGACAAATACACCCACCCCCGGGTTGAGGTGGAGCTCGCCTTCGTCCTGAAGGACTCCTTGAAGGGGCCCGGCTGCACCATCTTCGACGTCCTCAACGCCACCGACTACGTGGTTCCGGCCCTCGAGATCCTGGACTCCAGGATCGAAATGGAGGGCCGGACCATCGTGGACACCATCTCGGACAATGCCGCGATGGGTGCCATGGTGATCGGCGGCCGCCCCGTGAAGCCGGATGCGGTGGACCTGCGCTGGGTCTCCGCGATCCTGTACAAGAACCAGACCGTCGAGGAGACCGGCGTGGCCGCCGGTGTCCTGGACCACCCTGCCAACGGCGTGCACTGGTTGGCGAACAAAATCGCCGCGCACGGGGACTCCATGAAGGCCGGCGACATCATCCTGGCCGGCTCGTTCACGCGTCCGATGTGGGTGTACAAAGGTGACACTGTCCATGCCGACTACGGACCCTTGGGAGTGGTAACGTGCCAGTTCGACTAGGACCTACCTTCTATCAGGCGCTCGCGGAAGCGGACAGGCCCTTGGCCGGGATGTGGGTGTGCTCCGGCAGCCCCCTCGTGGCCGAGATCTGTGCCGGTTCCGGATTGGATTGGCTCCTGATCGACGCCGAACACAGCCCCAACGGCCTCGAGTCCATCCTGTCCCAACTCCAGGCCTCCTACGGGTACCCCGTCCAGGTGATGGTCCGTCCGCCGGTCAACGACACCGTGCTCATCAAGCAGTACCTCGATCTCGGTGTGCAAAACCTCCTGATACCCATGGTGAACTCCGCCGACGAGGCCGCCGCCGCGGTTGCCGCCGTGAGGTACCCGCCGCACGGCGTCAGGGGAGTTGGGTCGGCCTTGGCCCGGGCCTCACGGTGGAACCGGGTGCCGGAATACCTGGCCGGTGCTTCGGACACTGTCAGCGTCACGGTCCAGATCGAATCCGCTGCCGCAGTTGAGGCAGTGGACAAGATCCTGGCCGTGGATGGCGTGGACGGCATCTTCCTCGGGCCCTCCGACCTCGCCGCCTCGATGAGCCTCCTGGGACAGCAGGAACACCCGGAGGTGCGTGCCGCCGTCGAACGCTGTTTGTCAGCCGCGAAAGCGGCCGGTAAACCGGCTGGCGTCAATGCTTTCAACCCGGCAACAG
This sequence comes from Paenarthrobacter sp. NPDC089322, assembly GCF_040684895.1. Taxonomy (NCBI): domain Bacteria; kingdom Bacillati; phylum Actinomycetota; class Actinomycetes; order Micrococcales; family Micrococcaceae; genus Paenarthrobacter; species Paenarthrobacter sp. NPDC089322. The sequence continues at coordinate 41,367 of NZ_JBFBGW010000019.1, read as the reverse complement.
CCCGCGCCTATCTCGACGCCGGTGCCTCCTTTGTGCTGGTCGGCGCGGATGTCGCCGTGCTCGCCAGGGCGTCGGAAGCGTTGGCCGCCGAGTATGTGAATCCCGCAAAAGACGGGGCCCCGGAGAGTTACTGAACCGCAATTTAACCGCCTCCCAATCCTCTGGTTTCAAGGGCACCCAAGGGGGTACAACAGTGTTATCTACCCGCGGATTCGGACTATGGGAGCTGTGCGATGTCTATCCGTCCAGTGCCACATCCCACGTTCTATTCGGTGCTTGAAACCGAGGCCAGACCCTTGGTGGGCATGTGGGTGTGTTCCGGAAGCCCGTTGGTGGCGGAGATCTGCGCAGGGTCCGGGCTGGACTGGCTGCTGATCGATGCTGAACACAGCCCCAACGGCATAGAGTCCATCCTCGGCCAACTCCACAGCGTGAGCGGCTATCCCGTTCAGGTCATGGTCAGGCCGCCGGTCAACGACCCCGTGGTGATCAAGCAGTACTTGGACCTCGGCGTACAGAACCTCCTGGTGCCCATGGTCAACTCGGCGCTGGAAGCCGAAGCTGCCGTGGCTGCCGTGAGGTACCCGCCGCTTGGCATCCGCGGGGTGGGCTCGGCGCTGGCCCGGGCCTCCCGCTGGAACAGGATCCCCGACTACCTGGCACAAGCCGACGACACCGTCAGTGTCACGGTCCAAGTGGAGTCCGAAGCCGCGGCCGCTGCTGTCGAGGAGATCCTCGCAGTGGATGGCGTGGACGGGATCTTCCTTGGGCCGTCCGACCTTGCCGCGTCCATGGGCCTGCTGGGACAGCACGAGAATCCCTTGGTGCGTGCCGTCGTCGAGCATTGCCTCGCCGCGGCGGGCGCGGCCGGAAAGCCGGCCGGGGTGAACGCCTTCAACGAGGAGATCGCGAGGGCCTACCTGGACGCAGGTGCGGCGTTCGCGCTCGTGGGTGCCGACGTGGTGGTGCTCGCCCGGGCGTCGGAAGTGTTTGCTGAGAAGTTCATCCGTGGTGCCGCGCCGGTTGTGGAGTCCCTGCACGAACCGGCGGCCGAGCGCCTGGACCGGGCGGGCTGATTGGGCGGGCTCACGGGCGTGGGCTCACCCAACTGAGTCGCAGTTAAGCACGTTTTGAGCCCTCAAAACGCGCTTAAATGCGACCTAGTTGGGCTTGCGCGCCATGAACCACTCCGTGAAATCGCGGGCCCGGCCGTCCTCCGCGAAACGAATCACCCAAAGGTTGTCGTACGTGGGCTCCCCGTTGAGATACGTGGTGAGCCCTTGGATGAACGCGGTGTCCCCGTCCCTGCCCAGGAGCGTCCACTCGAAGGTCCAGTCCTCTGGCTGATCCGCTGAGTCGCCGGACCACTCTCTCACGATTTCGTCGTGCCCACGCCACGGGGAATCGCTGTTCGGCCGGGTGTTGTAGACGGCGTCCTCGGTGAACAGTGCCCTTATTTCGTCCGGTTCGTTGGAGGTCCACGCGCGTAGGTACTGATCCATCCATGCGTTCACGTCAGTCATCCCTCCGTTCTACCCCGCCGGAAGTGCAGGTTCAACGGCAAAGAGCCTGGCGCATTAGGCCGAGCGGGCGAGGCTGCGTGTGCTCCGACGGATGTGGTCAGGGGTCAGCCCGGTGAGGGAAGCGAGTTCCAGTTCATCGCACACCCCATTGCGCAGGGCAACGACGATGAGGGCTTCCCGGCGTTCCGTGATCTGTTGCCGGTGCTTGCCGGCAGCTTCCAACTCCTGGCTCTTGGCCTTCAAGGCCGCCAACTGTGTGCTTCTACGAATTCCGCTGACATGCAGATCGTCATAAGCCAAGGCTATGGTCCGCACCGCACGCAGGTTTTCCCCGGTCACAGCGGCAATCATGGCCGGCGTTAGGCCGTCCTCAACAGCCTGTGCCATCATCTCGTTGCGGGCCGCGGTCAAGGTTCGGATGGCACTCGTTGCATGGGAAATGAGCTGCCGGTGTACTCCGAGGGCATGGACCAGCTTGGCGTGGTCTTCGTTGGGGGAGCGCTGCGCTGTGGGAGCCTTGGCACGGTAGGTGTACCTGCCAGTCGCGGACCGCGCTTGCGGTCCCGCGTCCGGCCCCGCTGCCGGCCCCGCGACCGGCCCCGCTGCCGGCCCTGCAGCCGGTCCCGCAGCCGGCCGCCCGGGGACGGGCAGCGACTGTACTGGCGCGATCTTGCCTGGCATGGGCCTCCTCCAGAAACAGTGCGCAGACGACTGCTGACCCATCGAATCTAGGCAGCGTCCACCTCACCACGGAAATACCAATACCGCGTGAACCCATAAGCAAAGTGCATGGATAGGTGCCTGAATCAAGCCAAATCGTGCGCGTACGTGAGGACGGCCCGTAGTTCAAGGCTTCGTCATAAGACCCCCTTATGAATCCACGCACATTAGGTCTTATCCACCACGCGAACCAGTACCTAGTCTCGAAAAAGGGGATGCACGAATCCGCGCGTCCCGAGTTCCACATTCCTGGAGGAGACATGTCCGAGTTCCTGCCGGCGTCGAGGGTTACCCGCATCAAAGCCTCAGCCAGCGTCGCCGCAGCTGCCCGCGTGCGCGAACTGAAAGCCGAAGGCGTTCCGATCATCGACCTGACTGTCGGCGAACCGGACTTCGACACCCCGGATCACATCAAAGAAGCAGCAGTTGCCGCCATTAGAGATGGCGAAACCAAGTACACCTCGGTCACCGGCACTCCTGAGCTGCAGGCCGCCGTCCTGAACAAGATCGAGCGGGACACCGGCCACCACTACGGGAGCAAGCAGTTGACCATCGGGGGCGGCGCCAAGCAGGTTCTGTACGTGGCACTCATGGCGTCGCTCAACGAAGGCGATGAGGTGATCGTCCCGGCGCCGTACTGGGTCTCCTACCCGGATATGGTTCTGGCCAACGACGGCACCCCCGTGATCGTCGCTTGCGGTGAGGATACCGGCTTCAAGCTCACGCCCGCTGCACTGGCAACGGCAATCACCCCCAAGACCAAGTGGTTGATCCTCAACGCACCCTCAAATCCGACAGGCGCCGTCTACTCCCACGACGAACTTCAGGCACTCGGCGCGGTGCTGGATGAGAACCCGCACGTCTTCGTCCTCACCGACGAGATCTACGACGAGGTGTACTTCGGAGAAGGCCGCGTCACGAGCCTGGTCACCGCAGTGCCCGCGTTGAAGGACCGGATCCTGCTGGTCAACGGCGTCTCCAAGGCTTACGCAATGACCGGATGGCGCCTTGGCTACGGAGTGGGTCCGGCGCCGCTGATCGCCGCGATGAACAAACTGCAGTCGCAGACCTCCTCCTGCCCGTCGTCGATCAGCCAGGCGGCCGCAGCTGCCGCGCTCAACGGTGACCAATCGTTCGTCCGCGACAGTGTGGAGGTCTACCGTAAGCGCCGGGACGCCGCCGTCGAAGGTTTGAACGCCATCAACGGCTTGTCCGTGGCTCCGGCGGAAGGCGCGTTCTACGCATACGTGAACTGCTCCGGCGTGATCGGCAAGACCGCGCCCGACGGTCGCGTGATCGAGAACGACCAAGACTTCACGCTCTACCTGCTGGACGCCGCCCGCGTAGCTGTCATCCAAGGCTCGGCCTATGGCCTCGGCCCGTACTTCCGGATCTCCTTCGCTACCTCGCTGGAGACCATCACCGCCGGTGTCGACGCCGTTCGCGACGCTGTCAACGCCCTGTCCTAGAAACGTAAGGAACCCGCCATGATCCACGTCAAAACCAAGTTCGAGCGCCCCGAGGCTGACGTCGTCGCCCGCCTCGCCAAGTTTTCCTCGGCCACGATCCACGAAGCACAGGGCCGCCGCGGCGCGCTGAGCTCCAGGATCAAGCCGATCGACCGTTCCATGTCCTTCTGCGGTCCGGCCGTCACTGTGGCCTGCGCGCCGCAGGACAACCTCATGCTGCAAGTGGCCATCCACTACGCGCAGGCCGGTGACGTCGTCCTGGTTGGTGCGCAGGAAATGGCCGAGGCCGGAACGTTCGGCGACGTCCTGGGCAACGCCATGAAGGCCAAGGGCATCGCCGCCATGGTCACCGACTCCGGCGTCCGCGATACCCAGGACCTGATCGAACTCGGCCTCCCGGTGTTCTCCGGCAGCGTCAGCATTAAGGGCACCGTCAAGGAAACCCTCGGCCCGATCAACCACCCGCTCGTGTTCGGCGACGAGATCATCTACCCCGGCGACATTCTCCGCGGTGACGCTGACGGCGTGGTTGTGGTCCGCCGTGAAGAGGCCGAGGAAGTCATCGCCCTGTCCCAGGCCCGTGACGACCACGAGCGCGAGCTCATCAAGCTCTACCACGACGGCGGCAACACCATCGAGCTCTGCGGCCTCACGGAGAAACTCAAGGAAAAGGGGCTGTTGGTGGAGGACTAAGCCCCCACCGGGGGTCGGCTGCCGCGTTTCTGACGAGCGGTGGCCGGCCCCTTTGCCGTGCCGCGGCCGCCCCGTGAGCCCCGCCGTGGAGTAGTGCCGCCGTGACGCCCGCCGCCGGCGTAACAGGCACAACGGCAACAGGCACAACAAAGGCGCCGTGCCCGTATTCACGGGTCAGGGCGCCTTGGGTGCGGTGCAGCTTTGGTTAAGGTACGACGGCGGCTGGCCGGCTTGGGTGCCGCAGCGTCCGGACGGGTTCAGTCCAGTCCGGAGTGGCCGGGCCGGGTGTCCACGAGGTGCCATTCGATGCTGTTTCCAGCGTGCGCGGGCATGAGGCTTCCTTCAAAGACAAACAGGGGCTCACCAATTCCGCCGATCGGACGCCAGAAGCCATTTCGTGGGCAGTGAAATCCGGTTCGTGCGCTGATCGTTCCGCGGGTTGGATTGGAAACCCATCCGGTGGTGCTGATCTTTTTCACCGTTTTATCCTTTGAACGTGCCCGCGGAATCTGTGAGCTGCCTCGAATTTGTTGTTAATTCGATGGTAGGAAATTAAAACGGCGTTGAATAAGACCAAAGCTGTCTGTCCGGATAAGACTTTATTATGGATGCGCGGGCAGCTGGACGGGGTCCGCTCCGTACTTGGACATCAGTTGTTGATGCAGCATCTCCTTGACCACCAGGAGCACGGCGGACGCAGCCTCTGAGAGCGGCTCGTGGTCCGGGGTGCACAAGGCGATCTTGCTTTGCAGGCCGGGCTCGACGATCCGCAGCACTTTGAAGTCCTGGTCCGGGAAGAGTGCGTCGGCGGCGGACTTGGGCAGGACGGTTCCTCCCAGGTTGGCGCGGATGAGCCGTGTCAGGGAAGGCACCGACTCGACTTCGCCTACCAGGCGCAATGGCCGGCCGAGGTCAGTCAGGCCCTTTTCGATGATCTGGCGCAGGGTGTGGTTCTTCTCGGGCAGGAACAGTCCTACTGTGCTGGCCTCCTCCAGGGTGACGGTGTCCTTTCCGTGGTTAATGTCCACATCCGGGTGGACCACCAAATGAAGGTCTTCCACGATCATGGTGGTGAACTGCACGCCGCGGATCTTGCCGGGTTCGTAGATGAGGGCCATGTCGAGGCGTCCGTTTTTGATGGCTTCGCTGAGCACACCGCCAAAAATCTCCGTCAGATGCACCACGATGTCCGGGTAGCGGCGGCCGACTTCGCTGATGATCTGCGGCGTGAGGCTCGAGGCCATGCTGTACGGCGCGATGGCGATGGAGACCCTGCCCGAAGGTGCGGCTCCGGAGGTTGCGACGTCCTGCCGGGCCTGCTCCACCAAGCGAAGGATCGACTGTGCATGACGGTACAGCGTGTGCCCGGCGGCAGTCGGTTCAACGCCTTGCTTGCTGCGGATCAGCAGCCGCTGCTTGAGATCGTTCTCCAGCGCGGACACCTGCTGGCTGAGAGCAGGTTGGGCCACATGGAGCGCGGCCGCGGCCTTGGTGATGCTCCCCGAGTCAACGATCTGCACGAAGTATGAGAGCTTCCGCGTGTCCATGGATCCACCTTTCTGGTTGTTCAAATATAGACGCACCAGCACCGCGCCAACCGCTTGGGTGCAGGCCGCCGTCGTCGTTCAAGCTCCGGAGGGAAAGCACGACGGCGGGTGGCCGCCGGTGGTGGGACCCGCACCACTGTGCCGGGTGTCGCAGGTCATAACGGAGACCTATCACGGGATAGCGATTAGGTCTTTGTGCAAGGCAGTTGGCGGGTGCGAGACTTCTGGAAGAACCTTAGGCGAAGTTTTGAACCACCTGAACAACCGCCGCTTTTCCGGAAATTCAACCTGACTCTTGATGGTCTTTTGCAATTTTTGGAATCGTAAATGCACTGACCACGAAAAGAGAAACACGTGAACCCGGTAATTGATCTTGTTGCGGATCTCGGAGAAGGATTCGGCGCCTACACCATCGGCGACGATTCCGAGCTCCTCGAGATCGTTTCAAGCGCCAATATCGCTTGCGGTTTCCACGCCGGCGATCCGGACATCATGGCCGCAACCGTCGCTGAATGTGTTCGCCGCGGGGTGGGTATCGGTGCGCATCCGAGCTTCCCTGACCTGCGCGGCTTCGGACGCCGGGACATGGGCCTGACCGCGGCCGAGGTTCAAAACGATGTGCTCTACCAGTTGGGAGCCTTGAATGGCTTCGCCGCTTTCCACGGCACCAAGGTCACCCACCTCGCGCCCCACGGACGCCTCGGCAATCTCGTGGCTGTCCGGGCCGACTACGCCCACGCCGTCACTGATGCCGCAGCGCGTGTGGACAAGGAACTCATCATCGTTGCGCAGGAAGGCGAGTTGGCAGCCGCAGCGAGCAAGGCCGGGCTGGACGTGGCAATCGTCGGTATCGTGGACCGCGCCTACCAGGAAGACGGCACGCTGGTTCCCCGCAACCAGCCGGGCGCCGTGCTGCATGACCCCGCGGACATCGTGGAGCGGACCCTTCGCATGGTGGTCGACGGCAAGATCCGCTGCGCCAACGGCGTGGACATGGACATCACTGTCGATACCGTCCTCCTGCACGGCGACAATCCCGGAGCCGTAAACCTTGCACGGCAGATCCGCTCCGAGCTCATCTCCGCAGGCGTCCGCATCGCCCCGCTGGCTGAGGTCATGGACGCAAAGAAGAAGGCGGCCTGACATGTCCCCGCTGACAGTGACTCCCACCGAGATCTACGAATCCGGTGATTCTGCACTTCGGGTCGTCGCGATTTCGGAGGCCGGCGAAGAGAACTGGCTGACCGTCCACGGGCTGGCCGACTGGCTGGAAAGCTGCGGAGCCGAGGGCCTGCACGGCGCGGTTCCCACCTACGATTCAGTCCTGGTTGAATACGATCCCGTAGTGGTTTCTGCCGGCCAGATGCAGGCGTTCGTCAAGCTTGGCCTCGCTGAACTGGGCCGCGCCACGGGCAACAGCGTGGCTCCCCGCGAGTTCGACGTACCCGTGGTTTACGGCGGAGAGTATGGCCCGGACCTGGAGAACGTAGCCGAGCACCAGGGCATCTCCACCGAGGAAGTCATCCGCCTCCACACCGAAAAGACCTACACCGTCCGATGCCTGGGCGCTCCTGCGGGTTCGCCCATGATGGATGGTCCCGCTTTTCCGAAGCCCGTGCCGCGTTTGAAGGATCCCCGGTTGAGTGTTCCCGCGGGCGCCGTGGCAGTTGCGGGTCGCCAGGCAGTCATCGCTCCGGCGGTGGCTCCCGGCGGCTGGTGCGTCATCGGCCGGACCCCGTTGTCCGTGCTGAACATCCGTCGCGAACCCCTGGTTCCCTACAAACCGGGCGACATCCTCCGGTTCCGGGAGATCGCCCACGACGAGTTTATTGCGTACGCAGGGATGGAACTGGAACCAGGTGTGAGGCCATGAACGGCGGGATCTTCATCCAGCAGCCGGGCAACTCCGTCGTCACCGACCTCGGACGCACGCGCGGACCCCGCTTCGGGCTTCCGGTCAACGGCGCGCTCGACCAGTACTCGGCCCGTGCGGCCAACATCCTGGCCGGAAACGCAGACAACGATCCCCTCGTGGAAATCACTGCCCTCGACTTCCGGATGAAGGCTACGGTAGACATCCTGATCGCTGTCACCGGGGCGCCGCTCACACTTACCGTTGGTGGCCGCCCGTGCAGCCAATGGGAACCGGTGTCCGTCCGTGCCGGCGAATCAGTGTCCATCCGGGGAATCAACCGCGGCCTCCGCGCCTACTTGGCCATCCACGGATCCGTCGAGGCAGAAACGCTGCTCGGCAGTGCTGCCCCGGACACGGTGGTGGGATTCGGCCTGCAGTTGAAGGAAGGAACCACGCTCGCCACCCGGCGCAGCGTTGGTCCGGTTCGCCAGCCGTACTTCGATCTTCCCCTTTTCCGGCTCGGCCTGGACCGGCCAAGCATCGGATCAGACCTGTCGGTTGACGTGACCGACGGACCGGACGTCGCCGAGTTCGGCGCCTCCGGTGAACTGCTCTTCTCCTCCGAGTACACCGTCAGCGGACGCAGCAACCACATCGGCCTGCGGCTCGGCGGGGAACTGCCGGAAAGAACCTCAAGCGGTGAGGTGCTTTCGCGCGGTGTGCCAGTGGGCGCCGTCGAGGTTCCCTCCAGGGAAGAACTGCTGGTACTGCACCGGGGACGCGGCGTCACCGCCGGGTATCCCGTCCTGGCAGTGGTCACCAGCACCGGACTGGATGTCCTGGCCCAAGCACGGCCAGGGGACAAAGTCCGTTTTCGGAAAACCACAGTGGCAGAAGCAACTGCCGCCCATCGGCGCTCGCGGGCCCAACTTGAAACACTCCGCGAATCCGTCAACACCGTCTTCGGACTCCTCGGCATCGGATGCCGTCCCCAGTGGCAGGACCTACCAGTTGCGGCATGCAGCTAAAGAACCTGTCGTCATACCTAGTAGGCGTTGCTACGCTCATCTCAGTAAGGAAAAGTCATGACCGCAAGCACCAACGCTGCGCCGGCGCAGCATGAGCGGCTCACGGGCCGCCAAACCCGCAAGGTTGTCACCGCAGGGTGTGTTGGCATCTTCGTGGAACTCTACGACAACGGCATCTTCGCCTTCATGGCGGGAACGCTCGCACTCGTGTTCCTGGCCCCCGGCAATCCGGACAACGCGCTGCTCTTCGTGTTCGCAGGGTACGCGGTTTCGTTCTTCGTCCGTCCGCTCGGCGCTGTTGTGTGTGGTTACCTTGGAGACCGTATCGGCAGGCAAAAGCTACTGGTCTTTGTCATCCTCCTGATCAGTGTGGCAACAGCCGGTATCGGCCTGCTGCCGCCGTACGCGGCCATTGGTATTGCCGCTCCGATCCTCCTTGTCCTCATGCGCCTGATCCAAGGGTTCTCCGTGGGCGGCGAAGCTGCCGGCGCCATGACCTTCCTCGCCGAGCACGCACCTGAAGGCAAGCGTGGCGTCATCACCTCCTTCGCGCAGATTGCCTCCTTCGCAGCCCTCCTTACCGGTACTTTGGTTGCCTACGCCATGTCTCCCTGGCTCACCCAAGCGGCCATCGACGGCGGCGGCTTCGGCTCGTTCGCGTGGCGCATCCCGTTCCTGGTCGCCATCCCCATGGGCGTCATCGGTTGGTACATCCGCAAGGCCATCAGCGACACCCCCAACTTCGAAAAGCTGAAGGAAGAGGGCGGCCTCTCCAAGAACCCGCTCAAGGAAGCCTTCCAGTCCGCTGAGCACCGCCGCGCCATGCTCCTGGCCCTCTTCATCCCGCTGATGAACGGCTCCGGCTACTACGTCCTCTTCTCCTACATGCCCACGTTCCTCAAGGGCAAGCAATTGAACTTCACCATCGGCGAAGCACTCCTTGTCACGGCGTGCAGCCTGGTCATCATCTGCATCGCCATCCCGTTCATGGGCGCCTTGTCGGACAAGGTAGGCCGCAAGAAGGTCATTGCAGGTTCCGCTATCGCCATGGCAGTGCTGGGCATCCCGTCCTACGCCCTCATCGCGACCGGCGAAATGGGCCTGGCTATCCTGGGTGCCTGCATCATGGCCATCGTGTTCGCCGGACACACCGCAGTCATCCACATCCTGATCGTGGAACTGTTCCCCACCCGCGTCCGCTACTCCGCCTACGGCCTCGGCTACAACATCTCCTCGGCCCTCTTCGGCGGCACGGCTCCGCTCCTCATGACCTGGCTGATCAGCAGCACCGGCAACATCTACATGCCGGCGTTCTACGCAGTGGTCACGGCCCTCGGCACGCTCATCGCGGTCAGCACGGTCAAGGACCGGGCCCACGAACCGCTACGGGACGCCTAAGCATTTACCACCCGGGCGGGCGCCCTTGCTGACAGACGGCGCCCGCTCCCTTCCCCACTTTTTGGAGAACCGATGTCCTTTTCTGACTACACCACCGCACTCGTTACCGGCGCTTCCACCGGGATGGGCGCAGCCATCGCCGAACGCCTCGCCAAGCGCGGCCTCACCGTCCACGCCGTGGCCCGCAATGAGGAACGACTCGCCGAACTGGCCGACCGTACCGGAGCAGTCCCGCATGTGGTGGACCTGACCGACACAGCCGCGCTGACCGCCGTCGTGAGTGACCTCAAGGTGGACGTCCTGGTGAACTGCGCAGGGGTGTCCCGGCCCGGCAATATCCTGGACTCGTCCGAACAGGACATCGACGAACTGGTGGACGTGAACCTCCGGGGCCTGCTGCAGCTGACCCGGCTGGTGCTGCCCGGCATGGTGGAGCGCGACCTCGGCCACGTCATCAACATCAGCTCCATCGCCGGCACCTACAACTTCTACGGCCACACGGTCTACCACGCCACCAAGGCCGCGGTGCACCAGATCTCCCGCCAGCTCCGCAACGACACCGTGGGCAAGCGCATCCGCGTCACGGAAATCTGCCCGGGCCGCGTGGAAACCGAGATTTTCGGCCGCAACATGGGCGGCACGCCGGAAGCCATGGAAGAAGCGTGGAAGACCTATTACGAGGGGTACGAGTCGCTCACCACGGACGACATCGTGAACGCCCTGGACTACGCGATCGAAACGCCACGCCACGTCAACGTGGGGATGCTCGAGCTCATGCCGACGTTCCAGGTACCCGGTGGGCTGACGTTCGATCGGCGCTGACTCTTACGCAGGCAGGCGCGTCCGGCCGCGCTTCGGCGCCAGGCGCGTTCGGCGCCCCATAGGTTCCGGCGGCATTCACTCCCGCCGCCGGAAAACATAGGCTGGCGGCCGCATCAAGCGGCCGTCAGCACCCGTTTACGCTGCTTTTCCCGTCCAGCTGCCGGTCGGCTCAGCTGCCGTTCGGAGGGACTTTGATAAAAACGTTCGACGCCGGGTGGTTCAGTCTGCTTCCCGGGTCTGGGTCAGGTGATGGGTGGGGATGCGGTCGCGGTCATAGGTGATTTCCGTGTAACCGTGCGGTTGGGGCTTCCCGTCCGGGCCGAGGTTCACGAACACAATCTCCTCGATGGTGAGGATGCTCTGGCGTGTGATCATGTTGCGGACCTCGGCCCGCATGGTTAACGACGTGCGCCCGAACCTCTTTGCCGTCAGGCCCATCTCGATGAGGTCGCCTTGGACTGCCGAGCTCACGAAGTTGATTTCCGAGATGTACTTGGTCACGGCCCGGCCGTTGCCCAACTGGAGGATGGCGTAGATCGCGGCTTCTTCGTCGATCCACTTCAGCAGGCTGCCGCCGAAGAGGGTGCCGTTGGCGTTGAGGTCTTCGGGCCGCACCCATTTGCGGGTACGGAAAGTAATGTCTGCCTTTTCCATGATCCGAGATTAGCGAACCGCCCGCGGCACTACCTAAGCCATGGCGGTATGCGAAGCGCTGTGCGAGTCGATGTGCTTGGAGTAGCAGTACGATCCGCTCGCCCCCACGTACGGGCCGAAGTTCGGTACTTCCGAGAAACCGGCGCTGACATAGAAGCTCCGGCCATCTGATTGGGCCGAGCCTGCCTCGGCAGCGATCACACTGAAGCCCTTCGCATGTGCCTGGGCTTCGAGCGCGGCAAGGATTGAGCTGGCAACTCCTGACCCGCGTGCATACGGAACTACGTAGAGCCGCTTGATCTCGGCCGTGTTCTCGTCCAGCATCCTCAGCCCGCCGCAGCCCAGCGGTTGACCGGAGCATTTTTCGTAGGCAACAACGAACACGGCCGTGTCAGCTTCCGACGGCGGGGGACCGGGCTCGTGGTCCGTGGTGCCAAAGCGCGAGTCGAGTTCTGCCTGCTGTGCGGCTCGAAGATCTGCCCCAACCGGGTTCGCCCAGGTGACCTGCCGGATATTGAGCCGTGGGTTGGTCTGCATCAATGCCTCGCTTCGCTTCTTTTCGCTGAGGTGTTTATGCGTCTTAAGCCTAGGGAGCTGTGGTTACCGCGGTGTTTCCTGCGCGTAAGCGTCGGGAGAATTGCCGGCTACTGTGTTGTGGGGGCCGGCCCCGCAAGTCGGGTCAAGCGTGAATATCCGGTTCTGCCTAGAGTGCCTCGCCTGTGGGGTCCTCCGCTGTCCGGTCTGCCAAAGCCATTCCGCCCACGGGTACCTGATCCCAATGAAGAACCCGCCAACCGGATTCCGGATCTCCTTCCAAGGCAACTACACCGGTGTTGGGCAGCATGTGGGATTCTGCGAAGCCGGTATCGATGTCTGCAGCCCGACGCCCCGCCCAGCAACGGATGGCGGCGCCGTGGCTCACAATGGCTGCCGTGGAATGTCCTGCCGCCACCACCTTGTCCACAGAAGCGTCGAACCGTGCAAAGAAGTCGTGGCCGTTGAAGGCACCAGGCATCCGCACGTCGAAGTCGCCCTCCGACCACGAGAAAACCGTGCTCATGTACCGCAGATGCGACTCGTGGTCTGTCTTCTTCTCGAGGGTTCCGGCCTCGATCTCGTGGACGCCATCCAGGATTTCCGGCTCCAGTCCTGTCGCCTTTGCCAGCGGAAGGGCAGTCCTTTGAGTCCTGAGCAGCGTCGACGTGAAAAGGGCGTCAATGGATTCACCTGCCAACGCCTCCGGCAGCGCATCGGCCTGGCGCTCGCCAAGTTCGGTCAGTCCCGGGCCGGGAAAGGCCGTATCCAGCTGGCCGGCTACATTGCCTGGGGTTTGTCCGTGCCTGATCAACAGGAGCTTCATGGGCGCTCCGCTCCTTAACCTAGTGCTGTCCGTTTCTGGCGCCGCTTTTTGGGCCGCGTTCCTGCCCGGTTCGTTCCAGCCAATCAGCCCTTTGGGCGGCAAAACTGAGCGACACGCGTGTTGCCGAGCTCCGGCCAGGACGGTCGCGGAATCAACAGGGAGGGAACGCGTGTTCACCAGCCTAAACGTCCCTGGCCCGTTAAACGACGACGGCGGGCCGGGCGCCCGGCCCCGCCCGCCGTCGTCGTCGTGCGTTACGCCTTACTGAAGGTGATCCACCAGTTTGTCGGCGATACCGGTGTACTTGCCCGGGGTGAGGGCCAGCAGGCGTGCTTCGGCGTCAGCAGAAAGCCCCAAGCCCTGCACGAATTCCTGCATGCGGGCAGCGTCCACGCGCTGGCCGCGTGTGAGGTCCTTGAGGCGTTCGTACGGGTTTTCCATTCCTTCGACGCCGGCAATTGCCTCTGCACGCATCACCATCTGGATGGCTTCGCCCAGGACTTCCCAGTTGGTGTCGAGGTCGCCTGCCAGGACATCCTCGGCGACGTCGAGAGCCTTCAAGCCCTTGGCGACGTTGGAGATCGCAAGCAGGGAGTGGCCGAAAGCAACACCGATGTTGCGCTGCGAGGACGAGTCCGTCAGGTCGCGCTGCCAACGGGAGGTGACCAGCGTGGCGCCCAGGGTGTCCAGGAGTCCGTTGGAGATCTCCAGGTTGGCTTCGGCGTTCTCGAAGCGGATCGGATTGACCTTGTGCGGCATGGTGGAGGAACCCGTGGCACCGGCCACCGGAATCTGGCGGAAGTAGCCAATGGAGATGTAGCTCCAGATGTCGGTGCAGACGTTGTGCAGGATCCGGTTGAAGCGCGCGATGTCGGCGTAGAGCTCCGCCTGCCAGTCGTGACTTTCAATCTGCGTGGTGAGCGGGTTCCACGTAAGCCCCAGACCCTCCACGAACGTCTTCGCGACAGTCTCCCAATCGGCGCTGGGGACGGAAGCGACGTGGGCAGCGTAGGTGCCGGTGGCGCCGTTGATCTTGCCCAGGTATTCGGTCTTGGCGATGCGGGTCAGCTGGCGGTTCAGGCGGTGGGCGATAACCGCCAGCTCCTTGCCGAGCGTAGTGGGCGTCGCGGGCTGACCGTGTGTCCGGGAGAGCATCGGCACAGTGCGGTTCGCTTCGGCCATGGCTTGGATCTGCTGCACCAGGGCCTTGGCGTTGGGCAGCCAGACGTCCTCCACGGCGCCCTTGATTCCCACAGCATAGGAGAGGTTGTTAATGTCCTCGGACGTGCAGCCGAAGTGCACCATGGCGGTCAGGTTCTCGATGCCGATGGCGGGGAGGCGACGACCGATGTAGTACTCCACGGCCTTGACGTCGTGTACGGTGACGGCTTCGATTTCAGCCAGTTCGTTGACCGAAGAAGCGTTGAAGTCCGTGACGATGGCGCGCAGCTTCGCAACTTGTTCCTCGGACAGGGGACCGGCGCCCGGGAGAACGGACTGCCCCGTCAGGTGGATCAACCATTCGACTTCAACGTGAACGCGATCGCGGTTGAGGGCGGCCTCGGACAGATAGTCAACGAGGGGCGCGACGGCGGCGCGGTAGCGGCCGTCAAGGGCGCCAAGGGCGAGGGGTTCGGAAGCGAGGGAAACGCGGGGGGATTCAGCCATGGGGCCTATTCTTCCATGTTCCGCGAGGCAGCCGGGAGTCGGAGACCGCGGCTATGTGGATAGAAGCCACGGTTTTCCACATAGCCTGTTTCGCCGCTTTCAGGTTGTTCTGCCGCTCCGTAGCGTCGTACCCACCGATCAGAAGAACGACCCCCTTGGAGTACACAGACATGAGCGTCGGCTTGATGCCCGCAGCCACCCCACCCATCTTCGACCCCTTGGAGTGCGCTTCCCGCAGCCACGACGTTCAGCGACTCGCGTGGCGGATCAAATCCTGCGTGGACCAAGCTGACATCGTCCTTGCCGCCCTGCGAAGGGCACAGCTTGAAAGTTGGCAGTCCCCGGCCGGCAATGCGTACCGCACCACTATCGCCGTGCATGCTTCGGCGTTAATGCGCGCCCGCGAGTCGTTGGACGCGGCGGCCGCGCTGATTCTCCGTCATTCCCAGAACGTTGCCGTCTCTTCACAGAGAGGCCAGTGATGGCTGATTCTGCACCTGTCGGCGCTGGCTCCGCACCCCTGCCGTTGCCGCCCGCGCCGGACGGGATTCTGACCGTAAGGGGAGGCCTGGGTGGCATCTCTTTTCAATTTGAGGAATTGCTGCGCGGAGTTGCCCAGCTTGATCAGCTGGTACGGCAGCTTCTTGCCGTGGAAGCTGAAACGCGCAGGGTACAGGACGAGCTGGCGTTGTCTCTCTACGAGTCCTATGCGTCCGGTTGTGAGGCGATCAACGCGGTCGCTGACAGTGGGAAGGAGGTGGGCCGGGTCCGGCACGAGCTCGAAGCCGTCGCAGAGGCGGTCAGAGCTGGTCATCGCGACTACCAGAAAGCGGAGACCCGCAACGCGTATCCGGGAGATTTCGGGGCCGAGCAGATTGGGTTGTCCATGTGGGCCGGAACGCTCAGCCGGGACATCACGGAGAACCTCCTGAGCAGCGCATTTCCATCCGGCGTAGATGCCTCAGATGCAGTCCGCAGCATTCTAGGCTCGCCGTTTCTCCGGGGCATCCATCCGCGCTCAGTGACAGCGCACAGTATGGGGGACTCCGTAGAGGTGATTGAACCGTCCATGGCGCAGAGCATGCGGCGGCTCGAGTCATTGCACGCCCTCGGCGACGGACAGATAGAGATTATCCAGCTTGACAAAAACGGATCGTCGGCCTGGATGGTCCTGATTCCCGGTACCCAGCCCAATTCACCCAATACCAATCCTTTCGATATCCCGGGCATTGGCGAAGCCCTTGGCTATGACTCGCAGCACGTCGCCCCGGCGATCGCGCAGGCGTTGCGTGAAGCCGGGGCTGAGGCCGGCGATCAAGTGGTGGCAGTAGGGCACAGCCAGGGTGGCGCCCATGCAATGAACCTGAGCCGGAACAAGGCGTTCCTCAGCGAGTTCGATTTGAAATACGTGCTGACTGCCGGGGCGCCGACCGGAGGCATCACGCCGGAACAGGGAATCAGCAGCATGCATCTGGAACATGCCCAGGACTGGGTGCCGGGCGGTGACGGGCGACTTCCCGCGGACACCAAGGACAGGGTTACGGTGACGCTGACCAACCCGGTGCAGACGCCCGAGGGGCAAGACCCAGGGCTGGGTCCCGGACACGATCTGGAAAACTATGCTTCAGGCGCCGAACGGGTCTCTGCCAGCGAAGATCCATCCTTGGTGGCCTCCAGCGCAGTGTTCGCCGGCGTGGTTGGAGCAGGGGGAGCCGCCAAGGTCACTCGGTTCAAACTGGAAAGGGAACCAATAAGGGATCCGAGGACTGACGCGCGTGCCCCCAACCTACCTGAAAACAGGTCCACGGCTGGTGCGCGGTGAGTTGGCAGGAACGTCGCTCACCGGTAGTTCCACATAGATCGGCCGGAGCACGTCGTCCGGCCGGAGCCCGTCGTCCGGCCGGACGTCCATGGCGCCCGGCGGTACTTCACCGGGCGGTTCATTTAGCGCTTGCGGGCGCCCGGGATGAGGCCTGCAACCATGCTGATGATGCTGATGATGATCGCCGCCAGGATCGCCGTCCAGAAGAACGAATCGATGGTCAGATGGACGGGTGTAAAGCTGCTCAGCCACGCGGTCAGATACAGCATCGCGGCATTAATGACGATGGTGAACAAACCAAGCGTCAGTATCGTCACGGGAAGGGAGAGCAGCCGGACCAGGGGCCGCACAAAAGCGTTAACGATGCCGAAGATCAACCCAATGAAGAGGTAGGCAAGCACGATGCCGGCAGTAGCGGCACCATCGGTCATTCCGGCATTGGCCGCAACCTTTTCTGTTGCAGCGGTGGAGATCTCCAGCCCTTCCAACAACCAACTGGCGATCCACAGGGCAAGGCCGTTGATCAGGACACGAACGATGAATGAACCCATGAGCGTAATGCTGTCACATCGGGCTGTTAAATCGCTCGGGATCAACCATGAACAGCCAAGTAGGCTTGGAGCCATGACTACTACTGACAACGCACCGGAGGGCGTACTCCCCCGACCGGTCGTGGACAGGCTTCCCAAGTACGCGGCGGGCAAACCCCCTGCTGCGATTGAGGGCCTCACCAGCTACAAATTGTCGTCCAATGAAAACCCGCTCCCTCCGATTCCTGCAGTGCTGCAGGCTATTGCAGACCAATCTGACATCAATCGCTATCCCGACCCCCTGGCTACAAAGCTGCGCAATGCCTTGGCAGAGTTCCTGGATGTCCCGGCTGACGACGTCGTCACCGGCGCAGGGAGCCTTGGGGCGCTGAACCAGATTCTGACCACCTTCGCGGGCCAGAATGAAGACGGCAAGTCAGACGAAGTGATTTACGCGTGGCGTTCGTTTGAGGCCTACCCCATCTGCGTGGGCCTCGCGGGGGCTGCAAGCGTGCAGATTCCGTTGCTTCCGGACGGCCGCCATGACTTGGAAACCATGGCCGCGGCCGTCACCGTGCGCACCAAAGTGATCTTGCTTTGTACTCCGAACAACCCCACTGGGCCGATTCTCACAGCGGAGGAAACGGAGCGGTTCATCCATTCGGTACCGCCCAATGTCGTGGTGGTTATCGACGAGGCGTACCAGGAGTTTGTTCGTGACAAGGCTGCCGTGGATGGCATCAAGCTCTACCGCAAATACCCCAACGTCGTAGTGCTCCGGACCTTCTCCAAGGCCCATGGCCTGGCGGGCTTGCGCGTAGGCTACAGCGTTTCGGGGCCGCTGCTCACCCAACATCTTCGCGTCACAGCCACGCCGTTCGCTGTTTCGCAAATTGCAGAACGCGCCGCGATTACGTCGCTCGAAAATTTCGACCAAGTTGTGGAAAGGGTACAAAGCCTCGTTGACGAAAGGGACCGCGTTACAGCCGGACTGCGGGACCTCGGATGGTTTGTGCCTGAAGCCCAGGGAAACTTCATTTGGCTGAATTTGGGCGGGAACAGCTCCGAATTCGCGGCACTCGCAGCGGAGCAGGCACTGTCGGTTCGAGCCTTCGGGAACGAAGGAGTCCGGGTCAGTATCGGCGAGGTCGAAGCCAACTCAAGGTTCCTGAAACTCTGTGCAGGTTATACAAAGGCTCCGCAGGGTTCCTAGCGGTTAACAAATGCGCCTACGCTACTTACTGCCGATAAAGTAAGGACCGAAAGCCAAAATATATGCCGATTCCGGAATGCATTCCGGAATCGGCATATATCCCAGCGACAGACATTGCCCAGCTTCCCGCTGCGGCAAGCAAGGAGACGGTATGGGCTCTACACAACTGCCCCCTGGGGCTGATGAAACCTTGGCGGCAACAACCGCGGCGGCAGCAGCACCAAGTGAGCCCATGGAAATGGTCCAGTTGCTCGGCCCGGATGGAAAACTGGGCACTGATCCCGTCTTCTCGGACTACGCCAAGCGCATCGATCCGGAGAAGCTCCGCGTTTTCTATGCAGACATGGCCCGCATCCGGCGCTTCGACCAGGAAGCCACCGCGCTGCAGCGCCAAGGCGAACTCGCTTTGTGGGTGCCGCTCACCGGCCAGGAAGCTGCACAAATCGGCTCCGCCCACGCCACACAGGCCCAGGACTACATCTTCCCCACGTACCGGGAGCACGGCGTTGCACTGGTCCGCAACGTCGACCTCGCCGAACTGTTGCGGCAGTTCCGCGGCGTGTCCAACGGCGGCTGGGACCCGCGGGAGAACAACTTCCACCTCTACACGTTGGTGCTTGCTGCCCAAACCCTGCACGCAGTGGGTTACGCCATGGGCATCCAGCGGGACCAGAAGCTTGCCGTCCCCGCGGACTCGAACGACCCCAAGGCTGCCGTTGTGGCCTATTTTGGCGACGGTGCCAGCTCCGAAGGCGACGTCCACGAATCCATGGTTTTTGCGGCCTCGTACAACGCGCCGGTGGTTTTCTTCTGCCAGAACAACCACTGGGCCATTTCCGTACCTACGGAGGTTCAAACCAAGGTTCCGCTGGCCAACCGCGCCAAGGGCTACGGATTCCCAGGCATTCGTGTGGACGGCAACGACGTCATTGCTGTGCATGCCGTCACCGAGTGGGCGCTCGAGCACGCACGCGAGGGCCGCGGCCCGGTGCTGATCGAGGCCTACACCTACCGCGTCGGCGCGCACACCACTGCCGATGACCCCACCAAGTACCGTGAATCGGCCGAGGAAGCTGCCTGGCGCGAAAAGGATCCGCTGGACCGCTTGGAACAGTACTTGCGCGCTGAAGGCCTCGCTGACGAGGCATTCTTCGAGCAGGTCCAGGCCGACGGCGACGAACTCGCCAAATACGTCCGCAGCACCACGCATGGCCTCGAGGTACCGGACATCCGGGACTCCTTCGCAAACGTCTATGCCGAGCAGCATCCCCTGATCGCAGAGGAACTAGCTTGGTTTGAGGAATACTCGGCAGGCTTCGAAAGCGACCAGGAGGCAAGCAACTGATGGCCACCATGACCATTGCGAAGGCTATCAATGAAGGTCTCCGCGCATCCCTGAAGAGCAACCCCAAGTCCCTCCTCATGGGTGAGGATATCGGGCACCTGGGCGGCGTTTACCGGGTAACGGACGGACTCATTAAGGAGTTCGGCGAAGACCGCGTGGTGGACAGCCCCTTGGCAGAGTCCGGCATCGTCGGCACAGCGATCGGTCTGGCCCTGCGCGGCTACTCGCCGGTCTGCGAGATCCAGTTCGACGGGTTCGTCTACCCGGCGTTCAACCAGATCACCACGCAGTTGGCCAAGCTTCATGCCCGCAGCCACGGGCGGTTGACCGTTCCGGTTGTCATCCGGATTCCTTATGGCGGCGGCATCGGCTCCATCGAGCACCACTCCGAGTCGCCGGAAGCCCTCTTCGCCCATACAGCCGGCCTGCGGATCATTTCGCCGTCCAACGCGCACGACGCCTACTGGATGATCCAAAAGGCGATCGAATGCAAGGATCCCGTGATCTTCTTCGAGCCCAAACGCCGTTATTGGCTCAAGGGCGAGGTTGACGTCGAAAACGCAGGCCTCTCGGAGGATCCCTTCAAGGCCCAGGTTGTTCGCGAGGGTACGGACGCCACGATCGTTGCCTACGGTCCACTCGTGCCGGTGGCTTTGGCTGCGGCCAACGCTGCTACCGAGGACGGCCGCAGCATCGAGGTCATCGATCTGCGTTCCATCTCTCCGCTGGACTTCGACGCCATTGAGGCGTCCGTCAAGAAGACCGGCCGGCTGATCGTAGCCCACGAAGCCCCCACATTCGGTGGCATTGGCGGCGAGATCGCAGCACGTATCAGTGAGCGCGCGTTCCTGCACTTGGAAGCCCCCGTGATCCGCGTTGGCGGTTTCCACATGCCCTACCCGGTTGCCAAGGTGGAAGAGGACTACTTGCCTGACATCGACAAAATCCTCGAAGCGCT
This sequence comes from Paenarthrobacter sp. NPDC089322, assembly GCF_040684895.1. Taxonomy (NCBI): domain Bacteria; kingdom Bacillati; phylum Actinomycetota; class Actinomycetes; order Micrococcales; family Micrococcaceae; genus Paenarthrobacter; species Paenarthrobacter sp. NPDC089322. The sequence continues at coordinate 20,762 of NZ_JBFBGW010000019.1, read as the reverse complement.
CGACCGCTCCCTGGCTTACTAACCCGCTCTGATCCAGCATGGCTTCGCGCTTTGGGCGCACGGAAATCGAGGACCACTGTGACTGTAAAGAAATTCAACCTGCCGGACGTTGGCGAAGGCCTGACCGAAGCCGAAGTAGTGGCGTGGAAGGTCAAGCCGGGTGACACCGTTGCCATCAACGACGTCCTGTGTGAGATTGAGACGGCCAAGTCGCTCGTCGAACTGCCCTCGCCGTTCGCCGGTACAGTCACAGAGTTGCTCGTGGACGAAGGCATCACGGTGGAGGTCGGTACCGCCATCATTGCTGTCTCGGACGATCAGCCCGACGATGCAGCGCCGGTGACCCCGGCGCCGGAGGCTGCTCCCGCAGTCGACACCCCCTTGTATGGCAAGCTTCCCGCTGACGCCGGGGACGCTGAGAGCGGACCGTCCGGCGGTCCGCTGGTGGGTTCCGGTCCCAAGGCCGACGCCGTCAAGCGCCGCCCGCGCAAACGCCCCGCCGGTGTTTCGGTTGAGACCGCCGCGGTCGCCGAGAGCGCGGAAGGAACCGTTCAGGACCACCAAGCCGTCCTGGCCGCCCAAGCAGCCGAAGCTCCCTTTGAACACCGCACGACGCCGGGACGCGCCGTCGTCGACCCCGCCACCGGGGCGTCGGCAGGGGCCGGGACGACCACCCTTTCGTCGCCGCAGGCGGCTGCGTCGCGAGGTGCCGCAATCAGCGGCACCATCAGCGGATTGGTCAATAAGGTCCTGGCCAAGCCCCCGGTTCGCAAGTTCGCACGCGACCTCGGCATTGACCTGGCCGACGTCGTTGCAACGGGACAGCGGGGTGAAGTGACGCGCGAAGACCTGGTCAGCTACCAGGCGCAGCGCGACGCTGAGCACGACCAAGCAGACACCTTCTGGGGGGCTTCAAAGAAGCCCCAGGAGCAGAGGACTGAGCGTGTTCCGGTGAAGGGCGTGCGGAAAGCGACGGCCAAGGCCATGGTGGATTCCGCTTTCACGGCACCGCACGTCAGCATCTTCGTTGACGTGGACGCCAGCCGGACCATGGAGTTCGTCAAGCGACTTAAGGCCTCCCGCGACTTCGAAGGCATCAAGGTTTCCCCGCTGCTGATCTTGGCCAAGGCTGTTATTTGGGCTGCGGCGCGGAACCCCAGCGTGAATGCTACGTGGGTGGAGAATGCGGACGGCAACGGCGGTGCCGAGATCCAGATCAAGCACTTCATGAACCTGGGCATCGCCGCGGCGACTCCGCGTGGCCTCATGGTGCCCAACATCAAGGACGCGCAGGACCTCTCCCTCAAGGAGTTGGCTTTGGCCCTCAACGAGCTGGCTACCAAGGCCCGCGCAGGGAAGACGCAGCCGGCCGAGATGCAGGGCGGAAGCCTGACCATCACCAACATCGGTGCTCTCGGTATTGACACGGGTACGCCCATCATCAACCCGGGTGAAGTGGCGATTATCGCTTTCGGAACCATCAAGCAGAAGCCTTGGGTGCTGGACGGAGAAGTGATTCCACGCTGGATCACGACGCTCGGCGGCTCATTCGACCACCGTGTGGTGGACGGTGACTTGTCGGCGCGCTTCATGGCGGACGTGGCAGCCATCCTCGAAGAACCGGCGCTGTTGCTTGATTGACAGGCAGGCTGCGCCGCAGCCCCTTGCGGCGCCGCAACTCCTGACCGGGCCGTGGCGAACCACGGCCCGTGTTTTGACTGAAGTGTTTCAGCCGCCGGTTGTCGTGACCGTTCTTTTGCTTATCAGCCCTGCGACGGAACCCGGGTTCCCCGGGACCATCCGGTTCGGGCTGCTCGGTGCCCTCTTCGTCTGCGTCCTGCCGTTGTCCTACGTGCTGGTCATGGTAAAGCTGGGCCGGATCACGGATCACCATGTCAGCGATCGCCGCCAGCGACCCATGCTGCTTCTGTTGGCGCTGGTTTCGGTGGTGGCAGGACTGCTTGTGCTACAGCTGCTTCAGGGTCCGGTAGGCGTTTCAGCAATGATCCTGGCGTTGATCGGCGGTATCGCTGTCCTGGCCGCGGTCAGTGCTTTCTGGAAGATCAGCGGCCATGCATCTGCTATTGCCGCGGCCGCGGTCATCGTGGTGCTGATGTTCGGGCCGGCCTTCCTTCCGCTGTTGCTCCTGGTGCCGGCTGTGGGATGGTCGCGTGTTGTCCTGCGCGCCCACACCCTCGGCCAGGTCATCGCCGGATCGTTGTTTGGCGGCCTGGTTATCGCAGGACTGTGGTGGATTCTTCGGAACTACGCGCTGTGAGGACCCCCTGAGTCAGCTCCTTGCCCTCCCGGACCACCCGCAGCGGAGCCGGGCGATTGACAACCAACTCGGCGATGGACCCTGCTTCGAATTCAACCCGGTCCAATGATCCAGGCCCGGCAAACTTCTGCACGGGCGTAGCTCCCAGCAGTCCCGCCCCGGCAGCGGTAGCTATCCGGAAACAATGTTCCAGGTCCGAATCCGTCAGGGCACCGGTCCGGTATCCGAGCAAATGCATCCTGTCCACCATGCTTCCAGTACCAAAGGGCGACCAAGCATCCCTGACCCCATCCGATCCCAACGCAACATTGACGCCGTGGCTTTCCAAGAGGGCAAGGTCCGGCACGGGGTCCGCCCCCAGCGCACACGTTGCTATCCAGATGCCTGCTTCCGCCAACGCATCCAAAGTAGGCCGAAGATCCGGTTCCGCGGGGTCGCACAGGGCAAAAGCATGGCCAACAGTGACCCGTCCTTGCATGCCCTCCGCCATGGTTCGTTGAGCGATCGCGCGCAACTGTGCGAGGCCCTCGCTGCCCGTGTCGTGGAGATGGATGTCCACGTCGCGCCCGTGTGCCGCCGCCAGCCCGAATACGGCGTTGAGATGGCCATGGAGACCACCATCCAGGGACTGAGGGTCAATGCCTCCCACCAAATCTGCACCTTCACTCAACGACGCCGCCACCAGTTCCACGGTGCCGGGGTTGGTGAGCAAGCCAAACTGAGGGAAAGCCACGATCTGGACGTCCAGGAAGGGTGCCAGCCTCTCGGCGGCGCTCCGGACGCCGTGAATGTTCTTCATCCCGATCTGCGAGCCGACGTCCACGTGCGCCCGCATGGCCATGGTGCCGTTGAGCACAGCTTGTTTCATGAGCGCATACGCGCGTTCTTCGACGCTGTCCTTGGAATCGAGCTGGGCACGGAGATCGTTGGCAATAAGGTCGGTGAGTTCCATGGCCGGCCGGCGTGACTGCCACGGCGAACCCCACCTGGTCTTGTCCGGATGGATGTGGCTGTCCACGAAACCGGGGGTCGAAAGTAGTGTTTGGGTAGGAGCGACGCATTGCATGCCCATACGGTATACCAAAATTGAAAAAGCCTCGATGATTGGTGGCCTTGATCCTACAAATAGCTCTGGGATACTGAGAATACCATCCACCAAATCCGCGCAATCGGAAATTCTGGGATACCAAAAGCTGTACAGGGGGACCTTCGCCCCTTACTCTAATGAACAGCATTCATTTATGTGATCCGCATCGCATCCAGGAGATCCCCATGTCTACTTCCACAAACAGCCTGCAAGGAGTCCCTTCCTCAGGGCAAACCCTCAAGCGCGTCCTTGGCCTGCCGTCCCTTATTGCCTTCGGATTGACTTCCATGGGCATCTTGTCGGTCGTCGCCGTGTACGGTTCCGGCACGGAAATCAGTGACGGGCACTTGCCCGCTGCATATGTCGCGGCCCTGGTAGCCATGCTGTTCACCGCGCACAGCTATGGCCAAATGGCACGCCATGTTCCCGTGACCGGTGGTGCTTACACGTACGCGTCGAAGGCTTTCGGTTCACCTGCAGGCTTCCTCGTGGGCTGGGCCATGATGCTGGACTACTTGTTCCTGCCCATGGTGAACTTCCTGCTCTTTGGCCTCTACTTCAACAGCCTGTTCCCCGACGTTCCGCCGCAGCTCGCCGTTTTGGCATGCCTGCTGCTGGTGGGCGTGTTCAGCGTGGTCGGCGTGTCCTGGATCAAGAGGATGAACTTCGCGGTGGTGCTGGTTTCCGTTCTCGTGATCCTTGCTTTCCTGGTGCTGGCAGTAGTCAACGCGCCCAGCCTGACTCTTGAAACTGTCGTAAGGCCCTTGACCCTTGGCGAGGGTGGGATAGCGCCGGTCATGGCTGCTGCCGCGATCGTCGCGTTCGCCTTCCTCGGCTTCGACGGCGTTTCCACCCTTTCGGAGGAGGCCCGGAACCCTAAGCGCGACGTGCCCCGGGGGATCGTGCTGTCAACGCTGTTCGCAGGCCTTGGTTACACCTTGTTTTCCGTTGCCGGAAGCGTGATTGCCCCTGACTGGCACTCCATTGAGAACCTCGATGCTGCGGGCACGGAGCTCATGCAACGCGCTGGAGGCGATGTACTGATGGTCGTATTCGTCCTGGTGAACCTTTGCGGTTTGGTTCTTTGCGGGACAGCTGCCCAGATGAGCGTGAGCCGGGTTGTCTACGCCATGGGGCGGGACAGGATCCTTCCCGGTGCCCTTGCCAAGCTGCATCCGCGCTTCCGCACACCCTACGTGGCAGCCCTGCTCATTAGTGGAGTCTCGTTGGTGTCGCTCGTCATCACGCTGGAGCAGGCCGTCTACATGATCAACTTCGGAGCACTCATCGCGTTCGCGGCGGTCAATCTTGCCGCGATCAAAGTTCTCTTTGTGGACCTGCGCCTCCGGGGACCGAAGGGGCTGGCGCGGAACCTGCTCATGCCGCTGCTTGGGTTCGGATTTATCGGCTGGCTCTGGACGTCGCTGGCGTGGTTCACGTACCTGCTGGGAGCAGCCTGGCTGCTGATCGGCGTCGCTATTTTCCTGCTGAGGCGCCGAAGCGCGGAGGGTCGGCCCGGAATCGATTTTGACGCGTCGGACGCCGCACCTGACCAGGTCCCGACGCGTTAGAACGCGGGGTAGTTGACCAGGAGTGCCTGAAGTTCCGTGGTGGACATGTGGTTTGCCATCTCCACGCTGATTCCCATGGCTACCGCTGCCACGGTGATCATGGCGATGCAGGCGACGGAAAGGAAACGCCAGTCCTTGCGCATGATGCTGCCGAATGTCTCGGGCATCTCGAGGCTTGGGGAGATCATGTTGGGAGCGCTGTCCCAGGAGCCGTCGTCGAGCATCGCGATAATGCGGTCGTTGGCGCGGTCGAAGCGCATCGTGCTGATGTTGTTGCCGTGGCGGGCAAGCAGGATGTCGTGGCCGACGCGTTGACGTGGCTGCAAAGTAAGCAAGAAAGATCCCCTGGGGTCGATTGGGTGGAGGTGGCTCACGCCGTTGGGGGCATCTCGATTTTATAACGTTTGCCTCTGCGGCCCTGCCCAAAAGACGCCAAATGCCGGGTGAGCCTCCCCACCCGGCGGCGTGATTCAGCTCGCTTTACGGCTCGTTCGTCTCGATGGCCTCCGCCAGGACGGGGGCGAGGCGACGGACGCCTTCGGCGATCGTGTCCGGCGGCACTGCGCTGAAGGCGAGCCGGAGCTTGTTGGAGGGGCCGTCGGCGGGCGAAAAGGCTGCACCAGGGATGAAGACCACGCCCGCGTCGATGGCCTTTCCCAGCAGGGGGTAGGTGTCCACGCCTGCGGGAAGTGTGACCCACACAAAGAAGCCGCCATCGGGCCGGGTCCAACTCACCCCCGCAGGCATGTGCTCCTCCAACGCGGCGAGCAGGGCTTGGCACCGCTCTGCGTAAAGACCCCGGTAGGTCTCGATCTGGCCCTGCCAGTCGTACTCGCGCAGGTAGGCCGAGATCAGCATTTGGTTGAGCGGCGGCGGGCACAGGGTAACGGCCTCGGACGCAAGGTAGAAGCGTCGCTGCAAGTGTGCGGGGACCAGTGCCCAGCCTATGCGCAGGCCGGGGGCGAAGATCTTGGAAAACGAGCCGAGGTAGATGACGTCATGCGGGTTGGACGCGCGCATGGGCGCAATGGGGTGGCCGTCAAAACGCAGCAGCCCGTAGGGATTATCCTCGAGGACGATAATATTCGCATCGCGGCATATATCGACGATTCGTTGCCGGCGCTCCTGCGCAAGCGTGATTCCGGAGGGGTTGTTGAAGTTGGGGATCGTGTAGAGGAACTTGATGTTTTTGCCCTCTGACTGGAGTGCCGCGATCCTGGCCTCGAGCGCCTCAGGCACCAGGCCGTCGTCGTCCATCTCGATAGGCTCCACCTCTACTTGGTAGGCCTCGAACGTATTCAGTGCCCCCACGTACGTCGGGTTTTCCACCAGGACAACGTCGCCCGGGTTGCAGAAAACCTTGGTGGCCACGTCCTGGGCGGACTGCGAACCCGCGGTGATCACGATGTTTTCCGGGCGTGCATCGTGAATGCCTTCGGCGGCCATGATGTCGCAGATCTGCCGGCGGAGTTCCTCGGTCCCTTGCCCGCCCCCATACTGCAGTGCCGTCATGCCTTCTTCCGCAATAATGCGAGCTGCGGTTTGGCCAAGCTTCTCCAATGGCAGGGACTGAAGGTAGGGGTTCCCGCCGGCCAGCGACACCAGGCCGGGCTGCATGGAGATGTCAAAGACGTCGCGGACTGCGGACTGCTTGATGTTGGCGGCCCGCGCGGAGAACAGTTCCTCGTGCGGGTGAGCGGCGGTGGCGGCACGCTCGATTGCGTCGATGGCTTCTGCGGGCAGCGTGGTGCCGGCATCCAGTGTTTCGTGGGTCACAGGGACAGGATACTCCCGAAGGTTGCTAATAAGGCAACAGCTGTTTTCTTCCGCCGAGCATCCAGTGAGACCCCGTGGCTTTACGCGGCCCGCTCGACAGGCTGGAATGTAGCTATGACAGCGCACCGAGCATCCGTAGCCAAGGCCGAACTCTTCCACAAGCTCCATGAAGCGGGGCCCGAGCCCTTGGTTCTGGTGAACGTTTGGGACGCGGCCTCCGCGCGCGTCGTCCAGGAGGCGGGGGCGACGGCGATCGCCACGTCGAGTTCGGCGGTCTCCTGGAGCCTGGGGTTCCGTGACGGCGACCATGTGCCGTGGGGACTGGCGATGGCAGCGTTGGGCCGTGTGGTGGGGGCAACCAAGCTCCCGGTAACGGCAGATATCGAGACGGGCTACGGGAGGACCGACGACGAACTCCGCGCAACGGTCCACGCAGTCCTGGATGCCGGCGCCGTGGGGATCAACATTGAGGATTCGGCGTTCGCACCGCTCACGGACATCGACGAACAGTCCCGGCGCATCGCCTTGATCCGCGCCACCGCGGACGATCGCGGGATTCCCCTGTTCATCAACGCACGCACGGACACGTATCTCTCCGGGGAGTTCCCGGAATCGGCCTACGAGGAGACGCTTCGCCGCGCCGATTCGTACCTCACGGCAGGTGCCAACGGGATCTTCGTTCCTGGCGTGGTAGATCTGCATGTCTTGCACGAGCTTTCCAGCAGTATCCCGGCTCCGGTCAACGCGCTTGCCGGGTTGGGTGCGCCGTCGCCCCTTGAACTGCATGACGCCGGCGTCCGGCGGGTCAGCGTCGGCGGCAACACGGCAAAGGCCGCTTACGCCAAGGTGGCGAGGGTGGCCAAGGAGATCCTCGGGGATGGCAATTGGTCCGGCCTCGCCGGAACGCGGAGCCACGATGAAATGGACGCACTCTTCGCTCACGGGCCCAAATACAGCCTTTAGGGGAACAGCAAAAGGTACGACGGCGGCACCCGGCTTAAATGTCGGACCTCGCCGATAGCTTGGGTTCAGTCGGAAAGTACCGTGACGCTGGGCCGCTGGTCCGGGTGGTGCCGCGTAGAGGAGGGGACTCATGGCAAGACGAAGTGTTCAATTCTGGCGGGTTGAGCAACTCAACGGTGATGTCCTGAGCCGTCCGTTTCCGGCACGTCGCGTGGCGGAAGTACTCAGCCACGCACGCGACGCAGGAACGGATCGGCATTTCACGAGTGCCGATGGAACCACCCTCCTTGCCCAGGCCGCGTCCCTGTCTCCGCATCCTGTCCTGCTCCTGGACCGTGTCCGCGATACCAACCTGCCGAGTGTTGGCGATGCTCTGGGACGCCGGAAGGCCCTGCCGTTGGCTCCGGGGGACCATCTGCTGGAGACCACCTACTTCGCGTTCCTCAAGCGGAACGTCATTGCGGTGCTCACCAGCGGGAATGGTCCGAGGGCGTCCAGGATGGGGGAGTACCTGGGCGGAATGCTGGGCTTGGAGATTGGGCTGGTCCCCGTAGTCCGGGAAGACATCGAGGACATCCTGGCCCGGCTTGAAGTCAGCCGCTTCGAATTCGCACTTCCTGCCGAGCGGCTCTCCGGAAAGCTCATGGAGGGCGAATGGGCGGACGTCCTGGACAGCGCGTCGCGCCTCATGACCGAGGGAACCTTCCGCATTTCCCTCAGCGTGGGCCGGTCCGGTAAAGCGGAGGACAAACAACGGATCCGTGAGCGGATCCAGCAGCTCATCCACCTGTTCCGGCGGGCAGGTTCAGTGGAGCACTTCGACTACGTCGTGGCGGAGGGAAAGGACTCTTTGACCGGCGACCGCGAGGTAGTGGACCTGTTGAAGGAACGGTTCATCTCCCACATCGAGGTAGACCCGGATGTGTTCAACGATCCCCGGAGATCAACAGAGGAGGCCATCGCCATCCTGAACAAACAGGCCAAGGACAACGAGGCCTTCTTCGCTCGGACCCTGCCGGACACCAAGGGGTCGCCGGATTCCGGCTCGGTGCCGGACCTCGTTGCGGGTGGCATGGCCGCCGTGCGGGCGGCCTTGGCTGCTGAAGCGAAGGCCGACGTCAAGGAGGCACGTTCCCCAGGCGACGGCATCGAAGCAGCCGGTGTCGGGGGAGCCGCGGGAGGAAAGAGAGGCGGTGCCGGTCATGAGCTTGTACGAGGTTGACGTGCAGCGCAGCGGTGGCCGCCGCGGACTCTGGCGGTGGTTCCTGCTGCATCCCAAGGCCGACTATCTGTGGGCTGTGCTGGCCGTCCTGCTCTGGCTGGGGATTGCGTCCTTGGCGAGGCAGCCGTTGATGCTGGAAGGCGTTGACGGGGGCGCCCGGCGCACGCTCTTCCAAACCCTCGCTACGCTGGCCGGAGCCACAGCCGGGCTCACGCTCACCAGTGTCTCCATGCTGATCAACGTGCTCGGCAAGAAGGCCGCTCCAGGGCAGCGTGAACTGCCCTTGGAAAAACTCACGGCCACACACCGCCGCCAGATTGGTGAAGTATTTCTGTTTGCCATCCCAGGATTGGGCCTGCTGGTGGTCGCCGCGCTCGCTACAGTCGTGCTCGAAGGGGACGATCCCGGGGGCTTGTGGATCCCCGAAGCCGTGGTGTTTGTTCTGGCGTTCGCATCAGTCCTGGCGCTGCTTCGCGTGGCGTGGGCCTTGCGCCGGGTCCTGGCCATCGCCACGGCGTAAGCGGGCAGGTTCCACGGTGGTCTTGCGCTGGTTGCCCTAACCAACACCCAATGCTTCAGCCAGCGTCCTGCCGTTGACGTAGATCTCGGCCCGCGATGCCCCGCTGGCCGCTACAACTGTATGCGTCAGTTGCGCTTCGATGCGCGGCACATCGCATACTCCACCCGGCCGTAAGTATCCGTTGAGGTTCACCACCACGGTGGCCCCGCTGACATAACCCGACACGAAGTGCAGCGACGAACCCGCCAACGCATCGTAAAGTCCGGCGTCGCTGTCCACGGGCATGCCGGCTTCCAGCAATCGGCCGAGGGCAACGGTCAAAGCGTCGCCGGGAGCGGCGATGCCCCGGATGGGCACCAAGCTGTCGTTGCAGCCGAAGCGAACACCTCGGACGCCGCCGTCGTCCACCGCCACGTAGTACACCGCTGGTCCCAGAACGAGGGGATCCGCAGGGACGACGGCTGCGCGGGCTGCCGGTGCCGGGGCTGTGGGCGAAGGCGCAGGGGCGGGGGAAGGCCCGACGCCGGAACCCGGCGAGGGATTGCTGCCGGCGCCGGACGCGGGAGTGCTGGAGGCTGGCGCTGGGGAGGCCGGCGGGGGAGTCGCGGGGACTGCAACGCTCGCGCCAGGCGTGGGCTGTGCAGCCGGTTCCGAGCCCGAAGAGCCAGGCCCTGCACCACTTGTGCCCGGACCTGAGGGGTCGGATACGGGCGGCGAACTGGCTCCATCGCGTGATGCCGTTCCGTCAGGGGACGCGGAAGCGGCGGCCGCGGAGCCGGACGCAGGCCCGGCCACGGGTGTCGGCGTGCAGCCAGCCACCCACAAAGCCGTCATGAGGCAGGCAGCCGCGATCGCCGTCGCACTTTTATGTCCCCCGGCACGCATGACAGCCCCACGCTCCTGTCCGTCCACCTGTAGTTCAACGGTAGGCCCGTCCGGTGGTGAGCAAAATGCCGCTACGGTGACGGTTCGGACAAGAGTTGGTCACGCTGCCCGGCGGAGCCGGTTGGGCATGCGCAAGGCCCCGCTCCGCAAGCAGCGTGAACAGGTCACGCCAGCGAACGGAACGGGGCCTCGTGCGTGGGATCAGGCTGCTGCTTCTTCTTCCTGGACGGCGGTCAGGGGCTCGAAGATCCCCTTGATCTGCTCGACGACCTCGGCGTCGTCCTTCGGGTGCAGTTCAGCGAAACGGACCATGGAACCCGGAACGGCGAGCTTGACGTCGTCCAGGACCTTGGCGCCGGCAATGCCCGCGGCCTTGCGGGCTTCGTCCTGTGCCCAAACGCCGCCGTACTGGCCAAAAGCGGTTCCGACGACGGCGGTCGGCTTGCCCGCGAGAGCGCCTGCGCCGAACGGGCGGGACAGCCAGTCAATGGCGTTCTTCAGCGAAGCGGGCATGGTGCCGTTGTGCTCGGGAGTGACAAGGAGGATGGTGTCCGCGTCCTGGGCAGCGGCACGGAGGGCGGCGGCTTCGGCCGGTACCTGGCCTTCGACGTCGATGTCTTCGTTGTAGAACGGGATGGTGCCCAAGGACTCGTGGATCCGGACGTCCACGTTCTCGGGAGCGTTCAGCTGGATTGCTTCGGCGAGCTTCTTGTTGTGGGAATCAGCGCGGAGGCTGCCAACGAGGGTGAGGACGGTGCTCTTGGACATGATTTCTCCTTTGGTGAGTGTTTGAGCCTTCACCGATACTAAACGGACCACGGTCCGGTTTCTATTCCCCGGGCTAGAATATTTCTTGTGAGTTCGATCCCACTCCAGCCGGAGGTGCCGTTCGGCGCTCCGCACGAGCGCAGTGATGCCGCCCGGAACCGTGAGCGGCTTCTTTGCGCTGCCCGTGAACTCGTGGACGAATTCGGGGTCGAAGCACTCACCATGGATGCCCTCGCCTGCAAGGCCAAGGTCGGTAAGGGGACCGTCTTCCGCCGCTTCGGCAGCAGGGCCGGGCTCATGATGACCCTGCTCAGTGACTCCGAATCGGAGTTCCAGCGTGGATTCATGTTCGGCCCGCCTCCATTGGGGCCGGGGGCGTCTCCGGAAGACCGACTCATCGCCTATGGCGAGGGGCGCATCTACTTCGTCCTGGAAAACGGGGAGCTGCTGAAAGCTGCGGCGACCAACGCACGCAACCGGTTCGACGTTCCGGCCACGGTCCTGGCGCACCGACATATCGAGGTCCTGCTGCGCGAGGCGGGAATCGCGGATCCCTGGGTCATGGCGATGTCCCTCATGTCCGCATTGGACCCTGAACGGATCGTCAACGATGTGCGGGTCCACGGCATCTCGCCCAAACGGCTCACGGACTCCTGGCGCGACCTCGTCACGCGGCTGGTCGGCGCGCTTTAGCGGCCGTCCCGCGCGAGTGTGGGCCCGGCGTCGTAAACATGACGCATCCTGCACATAACAATCTGGCTGCAAGGCGTAAAACTGGACCCGCTCAAGCAAAACGTGAAGCAGTTATTGTGGTAGTTTCCTCTTGAATGTGACGCATGCCATATCAGGCGGTGTTCACTGAAGGGGTTGGGGGTACATCATCCCCTGCGCCAGTTCGTAGCTGACAACGGCCACAGCCGGGACCGCGGAAGGATGAGCATTGAGCTTTGCCACGATTCAGGGCAGCCGCCCGCCATGCTGAAATACCTAGCGAAGCGGTCGGGCATCTACCTGATCATGATCTTCCTGACCACGAGCGCGGGCTACTTCCTGGCAGTTACATCGCTCAAACCGGCACTGCTGGAGCAGGAGAAGATCCCGCGGCCCACCCCTGAGCAGATCGCGGCGTCCTTCCGGGGACTTGGCTTGGACCCGGAGAAAAACGCCTGGGAGCGCTACGTCGACTGGCTGGGCGGCATCGTCACCCGCTGGGACTGGGGCCGCAGCCCAAACGGTGCGTTCGTCAACGCCGAGTTCGCGGACCGCGTGATGGTCTCCACGCGGCTGTTCATCGCATCCATCATCCTGACGCTGATCATCGGCGTGGCCCTGGGCGTCTACTCGGCAGCCCGGCAGTACAAATACCAGGACCGCGTCATTACGTCCTACAGCTACCTGGTGCACATCCTGCCTGCACCCATTGCCTACTTCCTGGTCCAGTTGGGCGCCATCGGCGTCAACGAGGCCGTCGGCGAACGCATCTTCTTCGTGACCGGAATTTCGACGCCGGGAATCGAGCCGGGCTGGCCGGCTTTCGTTGATCTTGTGGCCCACTACGCGGTGCCCACCTTCGCGATGACCATCTTTGGTTGGGCGGGTTACCAGATCGCCCAACGGCAATACCTCCTGGACAATGTGAACGCGGACTTCGTCCGAACAGCCCGCGCCAAGGGCCTCACACGCAACCAGGCAATCCGCCGTCACGCGCTCCGCGTGTCCTTCATCCCGGTGGCGCAGAGCATCGCGTTTACCATTCCCGCGATCTTCACGGGCGGCTTCTTTGCCGAAGCGATCTTCGCGTGGCCGGGAATCGGTTTGTGGAGCATCCAAGCCATCGGGCTCCAGGACGTCAACGTCGCCACGGCAACGCTGGCTTACGGCTCCGTCATTTTCGCGATCGGTGCGATTCTTGCCGACTTCGCCACAACGCTGGTCGATCCACGAGTGAGGGTCCAGTAATGACCAACATCATCGATCCCATCGCCGAAATCGACGAATCCCGGGTGGCCGACCAGGACGTCGTCATCGGGAAGTCCCGCATCATCTTCCGTCGCTTCATGCGGAACCGGACCGCCGTCGCAGGCTTGTTCATCTTCCTGGCCCTTTTCCTCTTCTCCCTGTTCGGCGGTTTCCTCACCCCGTGGGACAAGGACACAATCGACCCCCTCAACATCGGCATGGGGCCATCGCCCGATCACTTCTTCGGCACCACGCAGGCCGGCATAGACCTCATGGCGCTCATCGTGGACGGAACAAGGACCTCCATCTTCATCGGGCTGATCGTGGGCGGCGTATCCGTCCTGATCTCCGCCGTCTACGGCTGCACCATGGCGTTCTTCGGCGGAAAAGTGGACGCCACCATGCTGTTCATCCTTGAGGCACTCATCATGATGCCCGCCATCCTGGTGGTCGCCGTGGCTACGAGTGGCGGCGGGGGACTCAAGGACCTGCCGAGCTGGCTGCTGCTGATCATCGTCCTGCTGTTCTTCAGCTGGATGGGTACCGCCCGCCTTGTGCGCTCGCTGTCCATGTCCCTCATGCAGCGCGACTACGTCAAAGCAGCCAAGTACATGGGCGTCCCGTCCCGGAAAATCGTGTGGCGCCACCTCGTACCGAACATCGGCTCGCTGCTGGTCCTCGATTTCACGCGCGGCATCACCGGAGCTGTGCTTGCGGAGGTTGCCTTTTCCTTCATTGGCATCGGCATCAAGCTTCCGGATGTCAGCCTGGGTGTCCTCATCGGCCAAGCCACAGGCCAGGTGTCCTCCTTCCCATGGATGTTTTGGGTTCCCCTGACCGTCATGTTCCTCCTGACCGGTTCGCTGGCCATGATGAACGACGGCCTTCGTGATGCCTTCGACCCCAGCTCCAGTTCCATCGGCCGCGCGAAGCGCACTAAGGCAACGACCGCGAAGGATGCCAGCAAGTGAGCACCAACACCTCCCACACGCCCGCTGAGCGGCTCCGTGACGTCGGGTTTTACGCGCCCGGTGACGCGGTGCTAAGCGTCCGCGACCTCAATGTCCGCTTCAACTCGGAAAACGGCGTGGTCCACGCCGTCCGCGGAGTGGATTTCGATCTCATGCCCGGCAAGACCCTGGGCATCGTGGGTGAATCCGGCTCCGGAAAGTCGGTCACCTCCATGGCCATCATGGGCCTCCTCCCCGAGACCGCGGACGTCACCGGCTCGGTCCGATTCAAAGGCAAGGAACTCCTGGGCCTCAGCGACAAGGCCATGTGCAAGCACCGCGGCAACGACATCGCCATGGTGTTCCAGGACCCGCTCTCCTCGCTGACCCCCGTGTTCACGGTCGGGAACCAGATCATCGAGGCGCTCACCGTGCACAACCCCACCATGAGCAAGCAGGCCAAAGAAGCCCGCGCCGTCGAACTTTTACGGATGGTGGGCATTCCGAGTCCGAAGGACCGGCTCAAAGCCTTCCCGCACGAATTTTCCGGCGGCATGCGCCAGCGCGTCATGATCGCGATCGCCATCGCCAACAATCCGCGGGTGCTGATCGCGGACGAACCGACGACGGCGCTGGACGTCACCATCCAGGCGCAGGTGCTCGAAGTACTTCACGCAGCGCAGGAGGAGACAGGTGCCGCCGTCGTCATGATCACCCACGACCTCGGCGTTGTGGCGGGCATGGCCGACGACATCATGGTCATGTATGCCGGCAGACCCGTGGAAACCGGGACTGTGGAGGACATCTACTACAACCCGCGCATGCCGTACACCTTGGGCCTCCTGGGTGCGGTGCCGCGTGTGGACACGGCCACCAAGCAGTCGCTGGTTCCCATCGAAGGCACCCCGCCCAACCTGGCACTGCCCGTGACGGGATGCTCCTTCGCGCCGCGCTGCCCGCTGGCGAGCGATGCCTGCCTCCACGGCGAGCCGGAGCTGTGGTCCGTTCCCGGCACGGAAGGCCAGACGCTGGGGCACAAGGCAGCGTGCATCAAGACGGACAAGCTCTCCGGTGACGCTGACGCGCACCGGATATTCCACGCGCCGCCCAAGCCCGTCTCAAAGTTCGACGGCGTTACGCGCCTCGAGCGCGAAAAGGTCCTGGAGCTCAAGGACGTCAAGAAACACTTCCCGCTGCTCAAGGGTGCTTTGATCAAACGGCGCATCGGTACGGTCAAGGCCGTGGACGGACTGAGCTTTGATATCCGCGAGGGCGAATGCGTCTCAATCGTGGGGGAGTCGGGCTGCGGCAAGACCACCACGCTCCTGGAAATCATGGAATTCCACCCGGACCAGGTGGGCGAGGTGGTGATCGGTGGCGTCAGCAACAAGGCAGCCACGGACCACAAAACCAAGCTGGCCATGCGCAAGGAAATGCAGATGGTGTTTCAGGACCCCACGGGTGCCCTGGACCCGCGGTTCACTGTCTACGAAGTCCTGGCCGAACCGCTGGAGAACCTCGGCATGCCCAAGGCCGCCATCCGGAAACGGATCATGGAGCTCATGCGCCTCGTGGGCCTGCAACCGGACCACGTGAACCGCTTCCCCAACCAGTTTTCCGGAGGCCAGCGGCAGCGTATCGGTATCGCACGGGCTTTGGCCGTCAACCCGAAGCTCGTGGTGCTGGACGAACCTGTCTCGGCCTTGGATGTGTCTGTCCAGGCGGGAGTCATCAACCTCCTCGACCAACTCCGCGCCGAGCTGGGCTTGAGCTACCTGATGGTGGCCCATGATCTCTCCGTCGTGCGCCATATCTCGGATCGCGTTGCCGTGATGTACCTGGGCAAGATCGTGGAGACCGGGGACGTTGACGACGTCTTCGACAACCCGCGCCACCCGTACACCCGCGCCCTGCTGTCCGCGATTCCAGTGCCCGATCCCAACGTGGAACGCACCCGCGAACGCATCATCCTGCAAGGCGACCTGCCCAGTCCCCTGGATGCGCCCAAGGGGTGTAACTTCGCGACTCGTTGCCCGGTGTTTGCCGCACTTCCCGCCGCCAAGCAGGAGAAGTGCCTTACTCTGGAGCCGCCACTTGCTTCGGAAGCGGTTCAGCGGCAGGAGTTTGCCTGCTTCTTCCCGGACGGAGAGATTGACGCCGACATGCTGGTGGTGCATGCCTGACGACACATGACTTATTGATTGAACCCTGTATTCAACTCGCAATTTCAGTCGTAAAAAATGAAGGGTAACCCATGAAGAAGTACACGACGATCGGCGGCGTAGCAGTTGCAGCAGCACTGATGCTGACCGCTTGCGGCGGGGGAACGCCGTCGGGTCCGGCCTCCCAGAAGGCCGAAGAGAGTGGCGGCGACATCAGCAAGCTGATTAGCGTCAACGCGAAGGAAGCCAAGGATTTGGAGCAGGGCGGCACGGTCACCCTGGCTGTGGGCAGCATCGGCCCCGACTTCAATGGCTTCTCCAACGTGGGCAACAGCGCAGACACCTCGGCTTTGATGACCCCCGTCAATACGGCCTCCATCAACAGCGGCGGCATCGGCGGCTGCTGGAAGCTGGACTTTGACGGCAAGGCTGAGCCGAACAAGGACTTCTGTGAAGAGGTCAAGAGCGAAGTCAAGGATGGCAAGCAGACCATCACCATCAAGGTCAACGACAAGGCCACCTGGAACGACGGTACGCCGATCGACGTCAAGACCTTCGAGAACACGTGGAACATGTTGAAGGGCACGGATACGTCCATCGATATCGTGTCCGCAGGGTCCTACGCATTCGTCGACTCGGTCAAGGCCGGAGCGAACGACAAAGAAGTCATCGTTACCACCACCCAGCCGGTGTTCCCGCTGGAAAACCTGTTCTTCGGGCTGATCCACCCGGCCGTCAACACCCCGGAAATCTTCAACACGGGCTTCGCCGGCAACATGCACCCCGAATGGATGGCAGGGCCCTTCAAGGTCGAGAACTACGACACCACCGCCAAGACCGTCACGATGGTCCCCAACGAAAAGTGGTGGGGCCAGAAGCCGGTTCTGGAGAAGGTCATCTGGCGCCAAATGGAACCGAGCGCAACCATTGCTGCCTTCAAGAACGGTGAAATCGACGCAGCCAACGGACGTACCCTGGGCCGCTACAAGCAGCTTGAAGGCACCAAGGATTCAGACATTCGCCGCGGCCAGCGCCTGTTCGCCGGGGGCCTGAACCTCAACGCGAAGCGTCCCGCCCTCACCGACGTCGCCGTGCGCAAGGCGATCTTCACCGCCGTCGACCGCAAGGCCATCCGCGACGTCCGCTTCAACGGCCTGAACTGGTCCGAGGAAAGCTCGGGCTCCATGATGCTCATGCCGTTCTCCGAGTACTACCAGGACAACTACCCCGTAAAGGACACGGGCGCCGAGGCAGCCAAGAAGGTCCTGACGGACGCCGGGTACGCACCGAACGGCCAAGGCATCATGGCGAAGGACGGTGTCCCGGTCTCCTTCAAGATCACCAACTTCGGTGACGACCCCACCACGGCGGCAACGTCGCAGACCCTGCAGAAGCAGCTCCAGGCGGCGGGCATGGATGTGTCCATCGACCAACGCGGTGACGCCGACTTCGGCAAGGTCATAGGTGGTCGTGAGTTTGATGTGACCATCTCCGGTTACACCGTGGGCCCGGATGCCACCGACGCCGTCAAGCAGTACTACGACTCCAAGACCAACGAAAACGGTCTGGGTGACGCTGAGCTCGATGCCGAGATCGCCCGCCTGGCGACCATCGCCGACGACGCAGAGCGCAACAAGGCTGCCATGGAGGTCGAAAAGAAGCACATGGAGAAGTACTACTCCATGGGCACTGTGATGAACGGCCCGGAGATCCAGTTCGTGCGCGCCGGGCTGGCGAACTACGGTCCGTCCCTGTTCAAGAGCCTGTCCAACGTTCCGGACTGGACCACCATCGGCTGGGAAAAGGGCGCCAAGAAGTAGCAGCTCCTTCAACGCCTGACTAAGAAGGCCGGGAACGTCCTGAACCTGCGAATGGTTCGGGAGGCTCCCGGCCTTCGCCGTCCCCAACCCTCTCTCACCGATGGCCGCCTTGAGCCGAACGCTCTATCACCTATTGTCGGCTTGACTCGAACCGTCTATCACCGATTGGTAGCGCGTTGGCCGGGTGGGGGTCGTCGGTGAGAGAGGGATGCCCGGGGTGGGGGTCATCGGTGAGAGAGGGATGCCCGGGGTGGGGTCTTCGGTGGGAGAGGGTGGGTAGCCTAGGGCCATGACTTCCACGCAGCCGATCCGTACCGCCGTCGCAGGATTTGGACTATCGGGCAGTGTCTTCCACGCCCCCTACATCGCGGCCAACCCCGCCTACCAGCTCAGTGTCATCGCGACCTCGGACCCCGGCAGGCGGGCCAAGGCGGCAGAACGTTACCCCCAGGCCAAGATCGTCAACAGCCCCGAGGACATTCTGGCGCTCGCCGATGAACTGGACCTCATCGTCCTCGGCACACCGCCCGCAACCCACTTCCCACTCGCGAAAGCGGCGCTGGAAGCCGGGCTGGACGTCGTCGTCGACAAGCCTTTTGTTGTCCACAGCGCGCAAGGCGAGGAACTGATCCAACTGGCCGCCACAGCAGGCCGCGTACTCACGGTCTACCAAAACCGCCGCTGGGACGGCGACGCGCTGACGGTCAGGAAACTGCTCGACGCCGGGACGCTGGGTACCGTGACACGGTTCGAGTCCGGCATGGAGCGTTGGGCGCCGGAAATCGCGAAGGCATGGAAGGCCGGTGCCACCGTGGAAGACGGCGGCGGCGTCCTGTTCGATCTCGGAGCCCACGTGCTGGACCTGGCGGTCCAATTCTTCGGCCCCGCGAGTGTCGCCTACGCGGAACTGCACGCCCGCCGCCCACAGGAGCGAGCCGATGACGACGTCTTCATCGTCCTCAACCACGAGTCCGGCGTTGTCAGCCATCTGACCCTCAACCTCAATAGCCATCTCCACGGCCCGCGTTTCCGGGTGCTCGGCACCAAAGGTGGCTTCGTGAAGTTCGGCATCGACCCGCAAGAGCCGTTCGTCCGGGGAGGCGGGCTCCCCACGGACCCGGAGTACGGCGTCGAACCTTCCGAAAACCATGGAACGCTGGAAGCGGACGGTCAGCGCACCGCGGTGCCCACCGAGCGCGGCGCCTACCCGGAGTTTTACCGCATCCTGGCGGAAAAGATCGACGACGGCGGCACGGCCTCCGCGCTCCCGTCACCTGTGGATCCTGCCGACTCGGTGGCGGTGCTGAAGCTGATGGAGCAGGCCCGGAAGATAGCGCGCTGAGCTAGGGGGCGGCGCTGACCTCGGTGCTGGCGACCAGCGAGTAGACGGCTTTCTTGTCCTCGTCTTCCTCCGGACGGAAGCTTCCGGTCAGCTGGACCACGTCCGAGGCCGTCCGGTTGTCCACCACCGTAACGGCGGTGAACTGCGTCAGTGAGCCGGCGTCGGGGTGGGTGTATCGCGCCTCCCGGACATGCCACGGCCGGCCATTGATGACCACGGGTTCCGTACCCAGGAGGACGGCCTCGGGCAAACCGGCAAGGTGCGCATCCACGGACGCGGCAATGTCCTGGAGTTCGTAGCCGGGAAGACGGCGCGAGACAGAAATGACCACGTTTGCCGTGTACCGGCCTTCCGCGGCGGGAGCCATGATGGCACCCACGGCGTCGGGGACCACGTGCTGTGTCCAGCCGGCGGGTGGCGTGAGCTTAATGGCCGGGTAGGCGGGCAAGGTAGCGGACGGAAAGACCTGGTGGGATGTCATGAGCGAGCCCTTTCGGCGCGGTGGTTCAGGGGGATCGTTACTTGTTCAGGAAGTCGGTGAAGCCGGTGACCGAGTCCACGAATCCGGAGGGACTAATGGTGATCTCAGCGCCTGCCCCGAGGCCGAGTTCGGCGGTCAACTTGCCACTGACACCAAGGGTGAATCCGTCCTCGTCCATCGAGGCCTTGACGGAGTAGCCTTCACCCACACCCGCCGCCGCGGTCACGGAAGTGGCGAGCCGCTGCCCCAGGACCTCGACGTATTGGGACTGGGTCAATTCCGCCCCAACGCCTGCACTGGCCGCGGATCCAGTGGTGCCGTCGGCCTTGCTCACGCTGATTTC
This sequence comes from Paenarthrobacter sp. NPDC089322, assembly GCF_040684895.1. Lineage (NCBI taxonomy): Bacteria > Bacillati > Actinomycetota > Actinomycetes > Micrococcales > Micrococcaceae > Paenarthrobacter > Paenarthrobacter sp. NPDC089322. The sequence goes on along the minus strand of NZ_JBFBGW010000019.1, from coordinate 635 downwards.
GCCCTCCCCGGCGCTGGCCCAGGCACCGCCGCGCAGCTCCGTGCCCTGCCCGGTGCTGAAGAGGCCGCCGGCGAATTCGGTCTCTTGGGTGAGGGTGGCCTTCTGGCCGGCGAATACTTCGCCGCCAGGGGAGAAGAGGAATCCGTTGGCAACGGCGTGGGCCTCGGCTTCGGCTCCCGTCATGAATCTTGCCGTGGAGGTGCTGTTGACCCACCCGTCAAAAAATTCGCTCTTGGCCGTGGTGATGTTCTCCATGCCAACAAAGGCTTCGCCGCTCGCCTTGACGTCCGGCAGGCCCAGACCAAAGGGAATCTTGGCGTCGAAATCGCCGTCGGCCCGAGCGCCCACGAAGGTTTCGTTGGTGATGGTGGTGCTGACCGGGCCGTGCTCGGCTTCGGCAGTGAAGATCGCGCGTCCACCGGCGGAAATCTCACCGGTAGCCTCAACGTCCAGTCCGCCCTGTCCCACAGAGTGCTTAATGTTGCCGGTACCCTCGACGCCAACCGAGCCATGCCCTTCCACCGTTACGGGACCGTATGTTCTTGGATGCTTCTATATTCGTCAAGTGGCGGACGTAGAATCTTGAGATGGCCTTCAGATCGCTTCTTCCTGGCGAAGTCCTCATTATGAGAACT